>JBKTKK010000022.1:0-18105 GCA_047242405.1 Lachnospiraceae bacterium
GCCTAATACTGTATGTAAATATTGGGATATTAAAATTACCGACTTGGATACGGGGGTTATAAAAGAAGTACCGGGGGAATTTATTTTAGAGGAAGGTAGGGACTGGCAAGTTTTTGGTGAAAGTAACAGGGCTAATTATTCGCTCTGTTGTAAAGGGATAAAAGTAAGTGGGACTCGAGGCTTTCAGATCTGTTTTGGTGGAAAAGATAAACAAAATAAACTATTTTGGGAGCTAGGTGGATGGCAGAATATGGATTCCATAGTAGGAGAAGATATAGATGGAAAGAATGCCTGCTTAACACAATCCTTCTATACAGTAGACTTAAAGCATATATATGATTTAGAGCTAGTAGTCAAAGACAACGAAATTTCTACGTTTATTGATGGTAAATTGATCAACCATATAAGAAGAGAACCATTAAGAGTAGAACCATTATACTTTACTGCCAGCAAAGAGGATGAGTCAGGTGATATAATAATAAAAACAGTAAACGTAAAAGGGGAAAAATTACCACTGTCTATTTGTCTCGAATGGTTTGAAAGAGAAGCAACAAAAGCCATTGTTTATGAGATGTCAGGCTATGAATTGGATGCAAAAAATTCTTTTGAAGATCCTAAGCGTGTCGTACCAATAGAAAAGGCCATTGTTTGTACGAATAATTGTTTGAATTACGAAATAGAGCCTTATTCTGTAACTATTTTTCGTATACAATAAAAAAACACTCGATATGATTGACAATTGTTGGAAAGTGGAATATACTAATAATAGTAATAATAATTACTATTATTAGTAAAGTCGGTGTATATATATAATTTATTTGGTTATATCGCCCATATAGAGGAGTAAAATTATGAGAATATTAGAATCAAAATTTGTGCAGGGATTTATTAAAATGGCCAATGATGGCTTTATGCAAGGGTGGCATGAGCGAAATGGCGGAAACTTAAGTTATCGACTAAAACCTGAAGAAGTAGAATCCATAAAGCCACGTTTAAACTGTCCTGGAGAGTGGGTACCAATTGGTATAGAAGTGCCAGGTTTGGCAAATGAGTTTTTTTTAGTTACGGGTAGTGGAAAGTATTTCCGAAATATTAGTGTTGATCCAGAAGCTTGTATTGCAATTATAGAATTAGATGCAAAGGGCGCAAACTACCGGGTGCGTTGGGGGTTAGTTGAAGGTGGAAGACCTACAAGTGAGTTACCTACACATTTGATGAACCATGAGGTAAAAAAACGTGTTACGAACGGAAGACATAGAGTGATTTATCATGCCCATACCACTAACATTATTGCCTTAACCTTTGTACTGCCATTGGAGGATAAAGTATTTACGAGGGAATTATGGGAGATGGCCACAGAATGTCCAGTTGTATTCCCAGATGGCGTAGGGGTAATTGGGTGGATGGTTCCTGGTGGAAGAGAAATAGCCGTTGAAACAGCTAAGCTAATGGAAAAATACGATGTTGTTATTTGGGCTCATCATGGTATGTTTTGTTCGGGCGAGGATTTTGATCTAACCTTTGGTTTATTGCATACGGTTGAAAAATCAGCAGAAATTTTAGTGAAAATGTTATCTATGTCTCCAACAAAATTACAGACAATTACACCAGATAATTTCAGAGATTTAGCGAAAGATTTTCACGTTACCTTACCAGAGGAATTTTTATATGAAAAAAAGTAAGATTATAAACGTTAAAATATAATATTAAAAAGGATTGGAGCCTATATAAAAAGGCTTCCGTCCTTTTTTGTTTTTAAGCTTGTATTTGATAGATATCACTATATTCGGTGTGTTTTTCAAACCAATGCTTTGCATAGCTACACGTGCAAGTAACCTTTTTCCCCTCACTCCTAACACGGTCTGCCACTGCCTTTACTAAACGATCGGCAATGCCTTGACCACGTAAAGAACCATCAACGAAGGTATGATCAATTACCGTCAGTATGGGATTTGATGTTTGGAATGTGATTTCTGCAATTGTTTGGCTGGAATCATTTGTTAAATAAATACGGTTTTTTTCATAGTTGAAATTGTTATTCATTTAATCCTCCTATTTTGTTATTTTTTGCTGCGGATTTCTGTATTCTATTTTAACTGTAATTGTAACTCTTATTCACTCTCCGTGCAAGTAATGTGTAAAAACTTATTTTATAGGATTGTACGGAAAGATGTACGCTTTCTCTTTTTATGCATAGTTTATTATAAAGATTTTTTTGCAGGGGAAATTCTATGATTTATGTTCGAACGGAGAATAATGTGAAAATAGCTGTTTACGATTTGAATCCTGCAGCGAAGCAAGCAGTCCTTTTGATACACGGCTGGCCGCTATCGGAAAGGATATTTGAATATCAAAAAGGTGTTTTGGTAAAAGCCGGATATCGTGTAATTACAATGGATTTACGCGGATTTGGAAATTCGGAGGTAACAGAAGATGGTTATGAATATGATCGAATGGCAGCAGATATTTTTCAAGTAGTAAAGGCATTAAAGCTTATGGAATTTATACTTGTTGGATTTTCAATGGGTGGAGGCATTGTAATCCGATACATGAGCTTATACCAAGGTTACGGAGTTAAAAAACTTTGTTTATTAGGAAGTGCAGCCCCTTCTTTTACAAAAAGAAGTGATTTTCCCTATGGTGTTACAATAGCCTATGTTGATCAATTAATTGCATCTGCCCAGAGTGATCGGCCACAATTATGTGAAGATTTTAGCAAAAATTTTTTAAATCGGAATCATAGTGAGGCAGTTAAAAATTGGTTTAAGGATATTGCACTGTCTGCATCAGGAATCGCTACCGTTCAATCTGCGTTCGCGTTACGTGATGAAGATGATAGGCCTAATATGAATATAATTCATGTACCAACTGGAATCTTTCATGGCCGAAAAGATAAAATTGTACCCTTTGAACTCGGCCAAGTGCAACATCAAATAATTAAGGATTCGGTGCTCTTCCCATTTGATGACAGTGGGCACGGTATATTCTATGATGAATTGGATGCATTTAATCAATGTTTTTTGAATTTTATTAAATGAAAATACGAAAACCATTTCTATGCAATTGCATTAGAAATGGTTCATTTTTTCTAATTGAATAACAGACGCCTTTAGTAATTCCACATCCTCTTCTTGGTGGGTAGATACAAGTATTGTTCGGTTATTTTGATTCTCTTTTATATAGGAAATTACATTTTTTTTTGTTTCAAAATCCAGTCCAGAAAATGGTTCATCCATAATTACCATATTACTATTGAATAGAATGGCCCGACAAATGGCAACACGTCTTTTCATACCTCCGCTTAACGTATGAATCGGCTTAAATATACAATCGTTTGGAAGTATGGAGGATAGACTGCTAATGATTTTTTCTCGGTTTAATTTACTTCCAGTTGTTAGCTGTATATTTGCATAAGGGCTAAAGACTTCATAAAGTCGATTATCCTGAAATACAGCACTAATAACTAAGTCATCTAAACCTGTAATTACACCGGAGTCAGGGGTAATTAATCCCATTAATATATGCATTAATGTGGTTTTGCCTTCCCCCGATGGCCCCATTAAACAGTAAATTTGGTTTTCTTCTAGCGTAAAAGACACATTTTCAAGAACGTAATTTCTATCATATTTTTTGTATAGTTGTGATATGCAAATCAATGTTAAAACCTCTATTCTAATATATGGTATGTTGATACAATCGCTTTAGAAGTAGTAAAAATATTTTCTCAAAGATTACACTTAGGAAAATAATAACGAGGGTCCAAGCAAATAAGTCAGAAGTACTTATATAAATTTTTGCCATATACAGTTGGCTACCGATGGAATTTACTGGCTGACCAATTAATTCTGCCGCTACACCAGACTTCCAGCTCATACCTAACGCTACTTTACAGCTACTTATTAAGTATGGATATAAGGACGGCCAAAAAATACTATAAAATTGCCTATGAAAGGGGATGGAAAAAACAGTAGCCATCTCCAACAGTTTTGGATCTACATTATCCATTCCAGAAATGGTGTTTAAGTAAATTATTGGAAATACGACGATAAATGCAATGAAAATAGATAAATTTTTTGATCCGGCCCAAAGCAATAAAAGTACAACAAATGAGGCAACGGGTATTGTTTTCATAAGTGTAACAACGGGTGATAAGATTTCTTTTAGTACGGGAACGTGATAGGATAGAATACCAAGTAGTAGAGCTGTAATAAATGCAAGTAGGTATCCAAAGCTAATTTTACTAAAAGAAAAAACAATGGATCTGATAAAGGTTACTGTGGGTACCAAACGAAAAAGTGCTGCCATTGTTTCAATTGGTCCTACAAAAAAAATCTTATTTGTAATTAGTTGGCTTGCTATCTCCCAGATAACAAGCCATCCTACTATAACTAACGTTTTTTTGATATAAATGCTAAAGTTAGATTTCATAAGGATACCACGTGTATTAAGGAATATAGTAAAAGTCACTACTTGGAAGTTCCCCGCCAACTGACTGTGGATTTTGTTGATTTAGAACTTGTAAATAGCCGGATAATGCTTCTTTCATTTCTTCTCCATCGATGTATGTAATATTACAGTTTGGTATTGCTTTGGCAGCAATAGGTGCCTTTTCTATAATGCCAGCGTTTGCAACGAGTGTAGCTGCTTCTTCGTGGCATTGACATATTCAGTAGAGGCTTTGTATTCTTCTAAAAATCTCTTGACTGCAGCTTCATTTTCGGTTAAGAAATCATTTCTTACGATCGTAACGCCAGTAATTAGCTTGCTGCCGTTATTTTCCTGAACGTTATTCCATTCCTCTGTTAAATCCATTACAACTTTTAAGTTTTCATTTTGGGTACAGGCGACAGTCACAAATGGCTGTGGAAGAAGTCCAATTGCATCCGGTTGTTCTGTCAATAAAGCGGCTACTTCTGTAGCTTCCGATTTAAATTCCAAGTTAACATCTTCTCCGCTTAATCCGTTTGCTTTTAGCAAGTAGTTTAGTGTATATTCTGGTGTGGTACCCTTTCCTGTTAAATAAATTGTTTTACCTTTTAAGTCGGAAATGGATTCGATAGAGTCATTTCCAGAGACAAAATATAAAACGCCTAATGTATTAATATCAATAACAGAAATTGCCCCATTTGTTTTATTATAAAGAACACTTGCAAGATTGGCTGGAATCATAGCAATGTCTACGTCTCCACTTGTTATCATTCCTGATAATTCATCGGCTGCAGTGACCATAGTAAATGAATAGTCACAAGCTGCTTCTCCTTTTTGTGCCTCATCCATTAACTTTACAAGTCCCATGGAAGTTGGCCCTTTTAATGAGCCGATTTTGATGGAGATATCATTAAATGTGTCCATAGAAGTAGGACTTGTAGACTCTGATTCCGTCATACGTTGCGTTGCTGTTTCTGATTGTGTAATAGAACTGGATTGTTCTATATTGTTTGTACTTTTGCTTCCGCAGCCAGTAATTGCAACAGCAATAAGCATCAGTGACAAAACAATCGATGTGATTTTTTTCATTTTCTTCTTTCCTTTCTTTTCTTTGCTTTTTCTCTTCCCCATTAGGATTCCTTTTGCGTCAGAGGATAACTTAACTATATCAAAGGCATATTCATATGTCAAACAATACAAAAAATGGGAATAACTTGATTTTCGTATGTTAACACGGTAGAATAATACTAAAATTTATAGACAATGTGTGGAAAGGGACAATATGACTATATTAAAAGCGGAAAACATCAGTAAATCCTACGGTAAAGGTGAACTTAGAGTCGAGGCGTTAGAATGCGAAAAATAGCATTGCTGCGGGCTGTTGGGGCACAAAAAAGCCAGATTTGCAGTATGCTATTTTGGGAAGCAGTATACTTGCTTTGTATTGGATTACCTTTTGGCTTACTTTTAGGTCTACTATCTGCCTATGGAGTGGTTACTTATATAAACCGATTTCATGGAATGGAATTAATTTTTGCAATACACCCGACTTTGCTATTGGGTGGCCTAGTTTGTGGCTGTCTATCTATTTTTCTTGGTAGGGCCTATCCAATGATTGTTGCGGTACGTATTCCTTTAGCGGGTCTTATGACAAAAGGCATGCAACTTACTATAAAACAGAAGATATGATAAAACCTGGAGATACAATTACTCTATCCTCTTTAGTACAGTCCTACGGTTCAGAGTCTACATCTTATAAAAAGCGTGAAGTACCAGTCACAGTTGGAGCAGTGATCTCCTATTTTCCGGAAAGTGGAATATGGCCTTTTACAGATACAAAGGAGGAATATGCGGTATTATCTTCCTATCTTTTGCTTGAGAACATCTTTCCAAGCACCATATATGGTACTGGCGGTATGACACCAAAGATGTTAAAAGGATGGCTAGAGGCGTATCCGACGACTCAATTTGGTAAGACTTTCATGTATATTGGCAATAATAATGAGGCTTCTTATGCAGAAACAGATGCTAAACTTAGTAAAATGGCGGATTCCTATGGATTTACACTACATAACTATAGGGAGGCCAATGAAAAATTATTGGATAAGGCAATTAACGCATCCATTATAACTTGTCTTCTAGGTATTTCATCTGCGTTAATTGCGCTAGCAATTTTATACAATATTTTAATAGCAATTCTTCTTATGGGAACTTCGCTCTGGCAAAAGGGTGAAATGCCAATGACCATTCATCAATTTTTGCAAGATATCGTATATTATAGATTATGGAGTTATCCTTGGATAATCCATGGCGGTATATGTATTTTCTTTCTCGTTATTACGGTTTGGTTACATGTAATCTCGAAAAAAAATAATGAAAAATGCTCCCGTTTTAAATATTCGTGGATTGAAAGAATGAAATGGAATTGTAAGAAATTCAAATTGTCAATTCTATTTGTATGATATATAATGAAAGGGAATGTAACATTTGGAGGAGAGATATGGATAAGAAAGATTTTTCCAATCTGGGAGAGGATATTCGTTCAATAGTAGAATCAGCACTGGATTCTAAAAATTTTGATCAATTAAATAAAGATATCAGTACAACGGTAAATGGTGCCCTGGAAGAAATGCGTGCAAAGCTTCGTGAAATCCAGAATAATGCCCAGGGAAATTCTTACTATTATCATAAGGATCCTCAGCCGAAAGAAAAGAAGGTTTCCTATACACGAAATACGAATACGGCCTCCTATCAAAGGCAAAATGTAAAACCAAAACAATATGAGGTCTCACCAATAGCTAGAAAACCAGTGGGGAGAGTTGCCAGCGTGCTTTGGACTGTTTTTGGCTCCATTGGTATGGGGGTTACTGGTATTATTTTGTTGAGTTTTGCAATCTTCGCTATGATAGGAGGGGGAGTATCTAGTCTGGCATTTGGTTTTATGCTTTCATTATTCGGGGCAAGTGCTTTGATGTTGGGTAGAGGAAGCTATTTACGTAATAGAATGAAACGGTTTCGCGTTTATGTAGAGCAATTACATGGAAGAAGTTATTGTTCCATTAAAGAATTTTCTGATCGAATTGGAAAATCAAAAAAATTTGTAATTAGAGACATACGTAGGATGATTCATTTAGGTATGTTTCCACAGGGGCATCTAGATGAGGAAAAAACTTGTTTTATGTTGACGAGGGAAACGTATCAACAATATTTAGATGCAAAAAATTCGATGAAAGAAAGACAACTGGAAGAAGAACAAAAGCGTGAGAAACAAGAGGGGAAAGATAAAGAAAATTTAAATAAGGAAATAAAAAATCAAGAACTTTTAGAAGTAATTGAAGAGGGAAGACGCTGTATCAATGAGATAAAAGATGCAAATCGCAATCTGACAGGCGAAGAAATTTCAAAGAAATTATATCGGCTTGAGGCTATTATTAGTAAAATATTTGAATATGTAGAGCAACATCCGGATCAACTAAACGATATTCGAAAATTTATGGATTATTACCTTCCAATGACGTTAAAACTTGTAGATGCATATGAGGAATTTGATCGTCAGCCTGTACAAGGTGAAAATATTTCTACCGCCAAGGGGGAGATTGAAAAAACGCTTGATAAGATAATTTTCGCATTTGAAAATCTGCTCGATTGTTTATTCCAAGATGCAGTCATGGATATTCTGCCGAAATATCCGTGCTCCAGACATTGTTAGCACAGGAAGGTTTAACACAAAGAGATTTTAAATAGAATTCAGATAGTTTTTTGTTTGGATCTGATAGGAGGATAAAAAGTGGATGTGGAATTAAAAGATAAGGATATAAAATTAAATGATAGTCCTACGCTTACATTTGAACCTTTTTTAGAAAACGTTGTGGAAGAAAAAGAGGAAACGGATGTAGGAAATGTACAACCGGAGAAGAAAGAAGTACCTGTTTTTGATGAAAGTCTATTATCAGAAGAGGAACGCCGTATGGTGGACGATTTTGTGCAAAAGATTGATATAACAAATTCCAACTTAGTTTTACAATATGGGGCTGGCGCACAGAAAAAGATTGCTGATTTTTCAGATTCTGCTTTAAATAATATTAAAACGAAGGACTTAGGTGAGGTTGGTGAGTTGCTCACAGGTGTTGTGGCAGAGCTTAAGAGTTTTGATGTAGAAGAGGAGGAAAAAGGGTTATTTGGATTCTTCAAGAAAACATCGAACAAGTTGACCAATATGCGGGCAAAATATGAAAAGGCTGAAGTTAGCGTCAATAGAATTTGTAAGGTGTTAGAGGATCATCAAGTACAATTAATGAAAGATGTGGCTATGCTTGATAAAATGTATGAATTGAATAAAGTATATTTTAAAGAGTTATCTATGTATATATTAGCAGGAAAAAAGAAACTGGCAAAAATTGAGGCCGAAGAGTTGCCAAAGATTGTGCAGCGCGCAAGTGAAAGTGGCTTGCCAGAAGATGCCCAGGCGGCGAATGACTTATCTTCCCTTTGTAACCGTTTCGAGAAAAAAATTCACGACTTAGAATTGACGAGAATGGTGTCCATTCAAATGGCTCCTCAGATTCGTCTTGTACAGAGCAATGATACATTAATGTCAGAGAAAATCCAATCTACCTTAGTTAATACGATACCCCTATGGAAAGGGCAGATGGTTTTAGCACTTGGGGTGACACATTCCCAGCAGGCGGCAAGAGCACAAAGGGAAGTTACCGATATGACAAATGAGTTGCTACGGAAGAATGCTGCTACTTTGAAGTTGGCTACTGTAGAAACAGCAAAAGAATCCGAACGTGGAGTTGTAGATATAGAAACCTTAAAGATGACAAATGAATCACTTATTTCTACCCTCGATGAAGTGCTACGCATCCAAACAGAAGGTCGCAATAAACGAAAGGAAGCAGAGGTGGAATTAAACCGCATTGAGGATGAATTGAAAAGAAAATTACTTCAAATGCGTGGATAGTCTTAACTCTATATTAATATAATAACAGTTGAAAAACCTTTTGATTTGTATTAATCAAAAGGTTTTATTATACCACCGAAAATTATAAAATCCTTCTTTCTAAAAAACAGTTGGACAATAAAAATCAGCTAATAAAATTTTAAATTAGAGGCACACTATGTAAGTATAAAGAATGGTCTAGTTTTGTTGTCATTACTTATTATATGCTTTAAATAGGAAGGAGTATTTTATGGCTGAATGTAAAATTAAAAAAGTAACAGGAAGAGAAATCCTTGATTCGAGAGGAAATCCAACGGTTGAAGCAGAGGTTGAATTATGTGACGGTACAATTGCCAGGGGAGCAGCTCCAAGTGGGGCCTCGACAGGGATTTATGAAGCGTTAGAATTACGTGATCAAGATAAGAGCCGCTATAATGGGAAAGGGGTTTCAAAGGCCGCTGAAAATATTACAACAGAAATGAATGGCACGTTAAAAGGGATGGATCCTACAGATATTTATGCCATTGACCAGGCTATGATATCTTTAGACGGAACGAAGGATAAATCCCGATTAGGTGCGAATGCAATCTTAGCTGTTTCCATTGCATCGGCGCGGGCAGCATCAATTTCAAAAAACATCTCATTATATAATTTTATTGGTGGTATTTCTGGACACACACTTCCAGTTCCGATGATGAATATATTAAATGGCGGCGCACATGCGGCGAACAATATTGACGTACAGGAATTTATGATTATGCCAGTTGGGGCTAGGAGTTTTAAAGAGGGTTTACGATGGGGGGCTGAAATTTTTCACGCACTTTCTTCTATATTAAAGGGACGTGGACTAGCTGTTTCTGTTGGTGACGAAGGTGGATTTGCACCAAATTTAGCAGGGGAAGAGGAAGCAATCGAGTGTATTTTGGAAGCGATACGTAAGGCATCCTATGAGCCTGGAAAAGATGTCGTGTTGGCGATGGATGCTGCTGCCAGCGAATGGAAGGGCGAGGGTTGTTACCATATGCCAAAGAGTGGAAAAGACTATACTACCGATGCGTTAATTAATCATTGGAAAGACTTGGTGAGTAAGTATCCGATTTATTCCATTGAAGATCCATTGGATGAAGAAGATTGGGAAGGCTTTCAGAAAATGACACAGGAGTTAGGCAATAAAATTCAAATTGTTGGTGATGATTTATTTGTTACAAATACAGAACGGCTAAAAAAAGGAATCGAATCCGGCTGTGGAAATTCTATATTAATAAAATTAAATCAAATCGGATCGGTTAGCGAAACACTTGAGGCAATTCAATTGGCGCATAAAGCAGGATATACGGCAGTTGTATCCCATCGTTCTGGTGAAACGGAAGATACGACGATTGCAGATCTGGCAGTAGCATTAAATGCTGGCCAAATAAAAACTGGGGCACCAAGTCGAAGTGAGCGTGTTGCAAAATATAACCAGTTGCTTCGAATTGAAGAATGCTTAGGAAAATCCGCATGCTATCCAGGAATGTCATGTTTTCGTTTTCATAAATAATACGATAGTATAGAAATAGAAAACATTTCCAGATCAATAAAAACTGGGAATGTTTTTTGCTTTTTCGACACAGATTATAAGGAAAAGAGTTGATATGGGTTTACAATCAATGGAAAGTAGACTAATATTATGGTTAGAAAAGATTAGGACAGTAATTGGTCCGGATAGGAGTGTTGTATGTACGAATCAGGAGAAAATTACTTAGAAACCATTTTAAGATTAAAAGAAAGACAGGGGAGTGTTCACTCGATCGATGTTGCTCGAGAATTAAATTATAGCAAGCCAAGTGTTAGTAGAGCGGTTAAAAATTTATGTCAAGAAGGATATATTACGATGGAAGACGGAGGAGAACTTGAATTAACCCCTCTTGGCAAAGAAAAAGCAGAGAGTATTTACGAAAGGCATAAGATTTTAACAAGGTTTTTGGAAACCACAATAGGTGTAGCGCATGAGTTGGCAGAGGCCGATGCTTGTAAAATGGAGCATATTATAAGCGATGAAGTGTTTGAAAAGATAAAACAATTTGTCATAAGAGAGAGTGGAAAGTAGAGAGGCGAGACTATGGGAACAAAATTAAAGCTGGTTTTTATAGAGCCAATTGGCGTAGAGAAAGAGGAACTTTTTCGTTTCATTGGTGAGAGGTTATCAGATCGTTTAGACATTACGTATTATGATACGAGAGTTGAAGATTCAAAAACACTCATTGAGCGGGGAAAAGATGCAGATATTATTGCTGTCTCAAACTTGCCTCTTAATAGAGAAGTACTGAATGGCTGCCCCAAATTAAAAATGCTTGCAGTCGCTTTTACTGGTGTTGACCATATTGCCATGGATGTATGTAGAGAAAGAAAGATTACTGTATGCAACTGTGCAGGTTATTCCGATGCCGCTGTTTCAGACTTAGTATTTGGTTTGATTATTAATATTTATCGAAATATAATTGTTTTAAATCAAGTTGTTCGAGAAGAAGGAACAAAAAATGGTTACATAGGGTTTGAATTAGAGGGAAAGAAATTTGGTGTAATAGGAACAGGAGCAATTGGAACTCGCGTGGCGAAACTAGCAGCTGCATTTGGATGCGAAGTATACGCTTGGTCTAGAACAGAAAAAGAGTTGGCCGATGTAACTTATGTCGATTTTGATACGATTTTAAAAACATGCGATATAATATCTTTGCATGTGCCTTTGAATGAAACTACGAGAGGATTGATTGGAAAAGATCAATTAAAGCGGATGAAGAATAGCGCGATTCTTATTAATACAGCGAGGGGCCCGATCGTGGATAGCGAAGCTTTAAAAGAAGCTTTGAATGGGGGAGAAATTGCAGCTGCTGGAGTGGATGTATTTGAAGTTGAACCTCCAGTTATAAAAACGCATCCTTTGTTTGAAGCCAAAAATTTGGTTGCAACCCCACATGTAGCATTTGCAACAAAAGAAGCTTTAGTAAAACGTGCTCAAATATTATTGGATAATATAGACAGTTGGTTGGATAAAAGTCCGAAAAATATAATGATATAAGAATTATTTTGTAAAGATGTATTACATGTCACATAGTTCGCTATGATTTCCATCAAATTTCTTGTAAAAAACTTTGAAAGATAGAAATGTGCTATAAACTTTTTTCGAAAATTTATTTTTGACATGCGTACAAATGTATGCTATAATAACATTCGTTCTAGTAGTTTAATAAAGTATAGGAGGAAAAGTATTATGAGGAAAAAGTTTTTATCCGTATTACTTGCCACATGTATGGTAGCTTCTTTAGCTGCTTGTGGAAGCAATTCCGGAACTTCCGACAAAACGACAGCTGCTGATACAACTGGTGCAGCAACAAGTGAAGCCGGAGCAGAAGGTAATGATGGAACTGAACCAACAGAAGCAAGTGGTCAGTTGATCATCGGTAGCACAACAGAATTAACGGGTGACTGGGCGCCGTATTGGACCAACAATGGGGCTGATTATGATATTTGGAAATTAACAGAAGGTCTTGATACAGTAGACCAGACAGAAGAAGGTTTATTCGTATATAACGAAGAAACGGTATTAAAGAGTCATGCAGCTACTGAAAATGAAGATGGTTCTAAGACATTTGAATTTGAAATTTATGACAACTTAAAGTACAATGATGGCACTGCTATCACTGCGAAAGACTATGTTGCATCTATCCTATTCTGGTCTTCATCAGTAATTGGCGAAATGCAAGCACAAAATACATTTGGTATGTATTTTAATGGTTATAAAGATTTCGCAACTGGAGCAACAAAGGAATTTGCTGGTGTTCGTCTTTTAGATACATATAAGTTCTCTGTAACAGTAGCAGCTGAAAATCTTCCATACTTCTATGAAGAATCTTTAGTTAGCTCTTATCCATTAAGCTTATCTTTCTGGGCTGGTGAAGGCGTAGATATTAAAGATGATGGAAATGGTGCTTACTTCACAGATAACTTTACAGTTGAAAATTGTAAAGATACAATTACAGCAGCTCGTTATGCAGTAGATCGTGTAAGTAGTGGTCCATGGCAGTTGGTAAGCTATGATGAAGCTTCTAAGACTGCTACAGTAGAAGTTAACCCTAACTTTGCAGGTGATTATCAAGGACAGAAACCATTAATTCAGACACTCGTTTATAAGAAAGTTCTTGAAGCGACTGAAATGGATGAATTAAAGACTGGTTCTGTAGAATTATTAAATGGTATGGCTACCGGTGATGAAATCAATGCTGGTCTTGACTTAGTTCAAGAAGGTACGGTTGCTTATACTTCTTATGATCGTTCCGGTTATGGAAAACTTCAGTTTGCTTGTGACTTTGGTCCAACACAGTTTGTGGAAGTACGTCAGGCAGTTGCTTACTTACTTGACAGAAATGATTTTGCTAAGACATTTACAGGTGGTTTCGGTAATGTTGTTAATGGTGCTTACGGTACTGCACAGTGGATGTATTTAGAAGCTGGAGACAAATTAGAAGCAGAAATGAATAGCTATAGCTACAGCCTTGAAGACGCAGTTAAGGTTCTTGAAGAAGGTGGCTGGGTATACGATGAAAATGGTAATGAATACAAAGAAGGTATTCGTTATAAGAAGTTAGATGACGGTACTTTAATGCCTCTTATCATTGAATGGGCTTCTTCTGAAAACAACTCTGTATCTGAATTACTTGTAACAAAGTTAAAAGAAAATCCAGATGTTGCTGCAGCTGGTATGCAGATTAATCAGACAGTTATGACATTTAGTGAATTATTGAACTACTTATATCGTGACGCTACACAGGGAGATAAGTATGGGGTTCCAGCTTATGGAATGTTCAACTTAGCTTCTAACTATCCAGCAGGATACGATTATTCAAATGATTATACAGATGATCCAGAAAAACTGGAACAAGGTTATAATACAAACTTCATCATTGATGAAAAATTAGCTGATCTTGCAGCTGCATGTATCTTAACAGATCCTGCAGATAAAGAAGGTTATGTAGAAAAATGGGTTGAATTCGAGACATACTGGAACTCATTACTTCCAGACCTTCCACTTTACACTAACATTTATCATGACTTCTATAATGCAAAATTACAGAATTACAATATCAATTCTCAGTGGGATATGTCAAGTGCACTTCTGTATGCTTATGTTACAGAGTAAGATAACTGTTATAATATAATACAAGATCACAGAAATAGGGCATTTTAGAATGCCCTATTTCTCAATAATGGAACCAATGAAGAACCAATAAGCTTCTTCACTGTATTTAGAAATCATTAACAAGGATGATAGGAATCGATATAGAGTTAAATAGCTCAAAATTAGATAGACGTAAGTCTGAATATGGTGAAGAAGCCTATTATCCAATAGAATAAACGTAGAAGGTAGGTACTAATATGTTTAAATACGTATGTAAGAGAATCGTATACATGATATTTGTATTTGTTATCATGTCATTTATTATGTTCTTCCTGTACAATCTTATTCCAGGGGATCCTGCTAGAGCAGAGGTAGAACCAATGAAGAATAAGTTAAAACCGCAAGAATATGAAATTCTATATCAACAAGCAAGAGACAGATTGGGATTGGATGATCCTTTAATTGTTCGTTATGGAAGATGGTTTGGAAATTTATTAACCGGTGATTTAGGTGATTCTTCCCAGTATAAAGCTCCTGTAACACAGATTATGGTTTCACCAATGAAAACAACAATATTTATCAATATTTTTTCTATCGCTTTGGCTCTTGGTATTACAATTCCGCTTGGTATCGTCTGTGCGGTGCGGCGAAAGTCAACGTTAGATAATGTCGTCCAGGTCGGGACAATTGTTGGGTACAGTTTACCGGTATTTATTATTGGTTTAGTTAGTATCTTTGTATTCGCGGTTAAGTTACGCTGGTTTCCAGTCAGCGGTATGAGTACACCAAACTTCAAAGGGACAGCAATTGAAGTGTTTTTGGATAAAATGAAGTATTTGGCATTACCACTATTTGTTATGACAATTGGTTCCTTAGGTGGAATGACCCGATATGTACGTGCGGCGATGATTGAAGCGCTACGTATGGATTATGTTCGTACTGCTCGTGCCAAAGGGTTAAGAGAAAAAGTTGTTATATATTCACATGCATGGAGAAATGCTTTACTTCCTGTTATTACATTAATTATTGGATGGTTTATTTCAATTTTCTCCGGATCTATGATTATTGAAAACATGTTTGCCATAAATGGTATGGGTAAACTTTATTATACAGCGCTAATGAATCAGGATTATAATGTTGCGTTAGCAATGCAGATGTTCTATATGGTTCTTGCGTTACTAGGAAACCTAATTATTGATTTAAGTTACGGACTCGTGGATCCACGTGTCAGAGTAAATAACTAACCAGAGGAGGAGGCAAAAAATGAGTAATAATACTGCGCCAGAAAAGAAAAAGAAAAGTTATCTTTCTCTACTAGGAATAAAACTTTTTGGTGGAAAGAAGAAGCTTTCTCTTCTGGAAGAAGAGCAAATGCAAAGCCCATTCCGTACAATTGTTAAAAATTTTGTTTCAAACAAGTTGGCGATGTTTGGATTGATTTTATTTTTAGCTATATTTGCCGTCGTATTAATTGGTCCTATTTTTTATAAAATTGATTTAGGTTTTACAGAAAGTAGCCAGATTAACGTTGCACCTGGTTTCAACCTGTTAAGTGTACCAAAAGCACTTCAAGGTAATGTGGCAGATATTGCTGTTGGACCTACTTTCAGTGTTGGTGTTGACAATGATGGTAAGGTATATATGTGGGGAAAAACAAAAGTTGCTGGAACGATGGAAGCAAATAATATACCTGATAATATGGGGAAAGTTGTTCGCGTGTCTGCAGGTTTTGACCATGTACTTGCCTTAAACGATCAAGGGGAAGTTTTTGCATGGGGAAATGATCGTATGAACCAATGTAAGGTTCCTAGTGAGGTGCAAAAACTCGATAATGTAGTAGATGTTATTGCTGGTTATCAATGTTCTATAGCCCTTACAGAAGACGGTGATGTCTATATGTGGGGAAATACTTCTATGACAGACTTTAACAAGGCGAGTAAGGCACAGGGAAATATTGCAAAGGTTGTTGTAACTTCAGATGCCGTATTAGGTTTAACAAAGGACGGTGAGGCTGTTTACTTAGGTAAACAGAAAAATGCATACAGCAGTCTTCCAGAAAATATGGGTACAGTAGTTGATATTGCTGCGACATCTGCAACTATGAGTGCTGTAAATGATGCCGGTGAAGTATTCGTATGGGGTAATGTTTCTACAAAAGGCGAGGGCAATGTACCAGAAGTATCAGGCAAGATTGTCGAACTTGAAGGTGGCCGTTACCATTATACTGCAGTTACAGAAGACGGTGAAGTTGTAGCCTGGGGCGATAATTCGAGCAAGCAGTCAACTGTTCCAGCATCGGTAAAAAATGCAGATATTGAAGAAGTATATAATGGATATTTCCAGAACTATGCCATTACAAGTGAAGGCAAAGTTTTAACATGGGGCTTAAAAGGATATTTATTAGGTACGGATGATTTAGGCCGTGATATTTTTACTCGTTTAATTAATGGTGGCCGTATGACAATGTCAATTGGTGCCATTGCGGTTGTAATTTCTACTATCATTGGTGTGGCAATTGGTTGTATTTCTGGTTTCTTTGGTGGTAAAGTCGATTTAGTTTTACAGCGTATAACTGAAATTATATCTTCATTACCATTCTTGCCATTTGCTATGATTTTAACATCTTTGATAGGAAATAAATTGGATCAAAATCAAAGAATTTTACTTATTATGGTTATATTAGGTCTGTTATCTTGGCCGAGTTTATCAAGATTGGTTCGTGCACAGGTATTGGCGGAAAGAGAAAAAGAGTTTGTTACTGCTGCAAAGGCAATGGGTGTTAAGCAGATGAGTATCGTTTTCAAACATATTCTGCCAAACGTTGTATCTGTAATTATTGTAACAGCTACTTTAGATTTTGCTACTTGTATGTTAACAGAGTCCACCTTGTCATACTTAGGTTTCGGTGTAAACCCACCACAACCAACATGGGGAAATATGTTATACGGTAGTAATAACAGTGTAGTTATTCAGAATTTCTGGTGGAGATGGGTGTTTACATCCATTATACTCGGCGTATGCACAATTTGTATTAACTTAGTTGGCGATGGTTTACGCGATGCGGTAGATCCAAAGTCAAATGAACGATAGGAGGGATAAGAGATGGCATTACTGGAATTACATGATTTGCATACATTTTTTAAGACCAAAAAGGGTATTGTAAAGGCAGTAAACGGTGTTTCTTATTCTGTAGAATCAGGAAAAACGTTAGGTGTTGTTGGAGAAAGTGGTAGCGGTAAGAGTGTTTCTGCCATGAGTATTATTAAATTATTGGATGGTAATGGATATATTTCAAGCGGAGAAGTATTTTTCGATGGAAAAAATCTAGCTGACGTATCAGTAAAAGATATGTGTAAAGTTCGTGGAAATGATATTTCTGTTATTTTCCAGGAGCCAATGACAAGCTTAAATCCAATTTTTACAATTGAGAGACAGGTTGCTGAACCGTTTATTATACATCAAAATATGTCGAAGAAAGAGGCAAAGAAGAAAGTTATTGAAATGCTTTCTGCTGTTAAAATCCCAAACCCAGAGGCTGTTGCGAAGCAATATCCTCATCAGTTATCCGGTGGTATGAGAC
>JBKTKK010000023.1:0-17788 GCA_047242405.1 Lachnospiraceae bacterium
CCTGCATCTAATTCATCAACGGCTAATAAAATGCTAGGATTGTTATAGGCACGGATGAAGGCGTTTAAAATAGAGATAATTTTAATAATACCTTCGGATTCATAACGAATTGGAATTTCGATTACGTCTCTTTTGGATACGAGATCTACTTTTCTTCCCATAGTCCCATTTGTTTGTAATACATTTCCATAATCGTAAATGCCTAACGTTAATCCAGGAATGATTGTTTGTAATACAAGATTGATTTCTTCAACAATCTGCTTTAAAATCGCAAACCGTTCTTCTATTATTATTGTAGGTTCCTTAAGGGAGACGACAAAATCCCCTTTTGTCGTAGCATGTTTGTCTTCTATTTTGAATGCCATCGGTAATAAAAGGTCTGCACTTATGGCACCCGAATGGGTATTTCGAATGACAAACAAATCCATGCAAGCATAATGGTGTAAGGATTGGATTATAAATGCATAGTCAGCAAAGGCGGCACTGGTTTCTTGACAAAAAATTATGCGGCTTGTTTCGCCGAATATATAGGAATAGTGGTTAAGTTCAGCCATTCTTTTGGCAACCATTAAGTTTGTCCGGTTCTTTTTATTAGAAGCAATCGCTTCATCAAAACGTCTTTTCGGTGTAAAGATTTTATCTTCCGCATCGCTTTCGTATTCCATAAAGGGTAATTTCTTTGTTTTTTTCCCCGCTGTTTCTTTTGAGGCGAGTAAGGTTTCTTTCTTTATTTGTACTTTGTTGCCATCGGTTTTAGAAAAAATAATATAATATCCGACTTCAAATTTTATGTTTTCTACTTCAATGTCAACTTCTAATTGCATGGATGCTTCCTTTTCATTTGCATTGATATAATGGATGAATTCCTCTGGAATTGGATCTCCTTTTAAAATGGTCTGTAAAAAATATAGGGAATCAATAACCGCTGTTTTTCCAGAACCATTTTGTCCGTAGAGGCCAATAATTTCTGCAGTATTGTTCTTTTTTTGTGGCATTTCCACGATGCCATATTCGGTATTTTTTATATGCTTTAATGTAAGGGAGCGAAAGCGAATGATTCTATTTTTATTCATGGAAACCTCCTGATTTATGGCCGTATTGTTTAGACTATGTATGTTGCGTTGGTATACAGGGGCATTTCACCTGTACGCTGACACTATAGTATACCACAAATCCCCGTTTCTATACGAAAAAGTAGGAGTTTATAGGGAAAAGGAGCCGGTAAATAAGTAATTCACTTACTTATTTACCGGCTCCTTTTCATTTTGTATGTTGTTTTATTCCATCTTTTGTGTAAAACCTACTTTGTCTTTTACAAAGGAAAACTGCCAGACGTGTCACCATTAATGACATAATAGACGGTATTTTCTTCTGGCTTTATGTATATGTCTAAAGTCTTGATGTTTTTAATTTTCCCGCCAGTCGCCACCCAAGATTCTTTTACCTTGGCAACCATATCTTTGTCGGAAGTTTCTTTGCCTGCATGCTGGATGCTTAATGTAGTTTTCATAATCGTCCTCCATTCCGCTGCCAACGGCAGCATAAACTAAGGTGGATAAGTTACTTCTCTAAGTGAAATTTTTACAGTACTAAATATAATATAATACAAAAAATGGAATTTTGCAATAAAAAATGGATTATATCTTATAGAATATTTCTCATCTTATCAATTTTTTATAAGGTGATGAAATTAGTAGCGATCCACCTATAGTTTATGTTATAATCGGGTCGAATATGACTATTTTCTTAAAATTTGTTGCAATTAATTTTTCTAGCGTGTCATTTTATCACTAGAAAAAAGAATTATGAGTTGGAGGTAATGATGGACGTTAATAAAATAAGGGAAAAAATAAGCGATAGCGAAGTGATTTTAGTGGGAATTGGAAAAGAATTTGCACTTTGTGAAAAGGAAGAGAATAAGACGGAGCTACTCGAATGTTATAATAAACTAGCAAGCCTAGTGGAAGGAAAGCGGCATTTTATTATTACGACAAATACCGACGCACTCATTTATGAAAGCGGGTTGGAACGAGATAAAATTGTTGCGCCATGTGGGGATATCCATCGTTGGCAGTGCAAAGATGCCTGTACAAAAGAAGTGTGGGATGTAAAGCCAGAAACTTGCCCCCATTGTAACGGGGAAGTTGTTCCAAATATTTGGACGTCAAAGCCTTATGTGGAGGAAGGGTATATCAGTCAGTGGCAAGTCTATACAAGATGGCTTACGTATACGATCAATAGAAAGCTGGTTTTACTGGAATTAGGGGAGGGCTTTGAGACGCCTACCGTTATGCGCTGGCCTTTTGAAAAGATTGCTTATATGAATGAAAAAGCATATTTAATCCGTGTTGGGGCAAAGTTTTCACAGATAACGGAAGAACTTTCCAATAAGGCGATGTCAGTTTCCTGTCACAGTTTGGAATTCGTAAAACAGTTATAGAATTCTTATCTTTTATGAAATTGGGAAGTTTTATTGTGTATTTCCCTTTCGTATGCTAAAATAACAAAGGTTATGTGACTTTTCGTGTATGTTGAAAAAGCAGGAATGGATGTGTGAACAAGAGGTGGAGGAAAGGAGTTACATATGATAGCAATAATCGATTATGATGCCGGTAACTTAAAAAGCGTGGAAAAAGCGTTTGCGTATATCGGGGAAGAGACAGTAATTGCAAGAAATCGAGAGGAAATTCTTTCTGCAGATCATGTAGTACTACCAGGTGTCGGCTCTTTTGGTGAAGCAATGAAGCAGTTGCATCAATATGGTCTTGTTGATGTAATCAAAGAAGTTGTAGCACTGGGAAAACCGTTTCTAGGCATTTGTTTAGGACTGCAATTATTGTTTGAGAAAAGCGATGAGTCTCCAGGTGTGGAAGGCCTTGGAATATTAAAAGGTGAAATTCTCCATATCCCTGAGGCTCGGGGGTTAAAAATCCCACATATGGCCTGGAATTCTTTGTCAATTAAACCGGAAAGCACGCTGTTTTCTGGAATTCCCGATCAAGCCTATGTTTATTTGTCCATCTTATTTTTGAAGCAGAAGATGAATATCGTGACCGCGACAACGTCCTATAGTACGACAATTACGCTTCGGTACAATGTGGAAATGTTTTTGCCTGTCAATTCCATCCAGTAGTAAGGTAGGCTTAGCAATATTGAAAAACTTTGCTTCAATTGGAAAAGGGGGACTTTAATGTATACAAAAAGAATTATTCCTTGCTTGGATGTCCATAATGGAAGGGTCGTAAAAGGGGTGAATTTTGTTAATTTAAGGGATGCAGGAGACCCGGTCGAGATTGCAGCTGCCTATGATCTTTCTGGGGCTGATGAACTCGTATTTCTAGATATTACCGCCTCGTCTGATGCAAGAAGCATAATGATTGATATGGTACGAAAAGTAGCCGAAAAGGTATTCATTCCGTTTACCGTTGGCGGAGGAATTCGTACCGTAGACGATTTTAAGGCGATTCTTAGGGAAGGTGCCGATAAGATTTCGATCAATTCTTCTGCAATCGAAACGCCCCAATTAATCAGTGAGGCAGCGGATAAGTTTGGAAGCCAGTGTGTTGTTGTTGCCATTGATGCGAGAAGAAGGGCAGATGGCAGTGGATGGAATGTATACAAAAATGGTGGAAGAATTGATACAGGCCTTGATGCCATTGAGTGGGCTGTGAAAGCAAACGAGTTCGGTGCGGGAGAAATTTTATTAACGAGTATGGACTGTGATGGGACAAAAGCAGGCTTTGATAACGAATTAACTTCTCTCGTTGCTTCTTCGGTATCAATCCCAGTCATTGCATCCGGAGGTGCAGGAACGAAGGAACATTTCTATGAGGTGCTTTCGGAGGGAAAGGCAGATGCAGCTTTAGCAGCTTCACTTTTTCATTATAAAGAGTTAGAAATTATGGATTTAAAGAAAGATTTAGTAAGTAAGGGCATTTCGGTGCGCTTATAGAGAAGGTTAAGAAAGTAATAGGAGAAATAAAGATGTCTATGATTCAAAATGATTGGCTTTTACCGCTCACGCCAGAGTTCAAAAAGCCATATTATGCGAAACTATACCAAACGGTACGCCAGGCCTATGAGACGGAGCAAGTATTTCCTGCTTCTACAGATATATTTAATGCATTTAATCTTACTCCGTTATCTAAAGTAAAGGTTGTAATTTTAGGCCAAGATCCGTATCACGGAGATGGGCAGGCACATGGATTGTGCTTTTCTGTAAAACCAGATGTAGCGATTCCCCCGTCCCTCGTAAACATTTATCAAGAATTACGGGATGATTTAGGATGTACAATACCAGACAATGGTTATCTTGTTAAGTGGGCAGATCAAGGCGTGTTGCTTCTTAATACCGTTTTAACCGTTCGTGCCCACGAAGCGTTTTCACACCGTGGAATCGGCTGGGAAACGTTCACCGATGCGGCAATTCGTATCTTGAATGAACAGGATCGCCCAATTGTATTTATCCTTTGGGGAAAGCCAGCACAGAGCAAAAAGGCTATGTTAAACAATAAAAAACACCTTATCTTGGAAGCGCCACATCCAAGCCCTTTATCTGCCTATCGAGGTTTTTTCGGTAGTAAACCCTTTAGCAAGACAAATGAATTTTTAGTAGCCAACGGCTTAGAACCGATTGATTGGCAGATTGAAAATAGGAAAGCATAAGCAGGAGGAATAGAAATGAATTTTATTGAATGGTTGCGCATTATTATTATCGGTATTGTGGAAGGGGTCACGGAATGGTTACCTGTTAGTAGTACCGGACATATGATTTTAGTTCGAACCTTTTGGGAAACGAAAGTACCGGAAATTATTACACCGGAATTTTGGTCTATGTTTGAAGTCGTTATTCAGCTAGGGGCTATTTTAGCTGTTGTTACGATATTTTTCCATAAGTTAAATCCATGGTCCCCAAAAAAGACAGAAGAGCAGAAAAAGAATACGTTTTCTCTATGGGGAAAGGTTATTGTTGGTTGTATTCCAGCTGGTATTGCCGGCTTGCTCTTAGATGATTGGATGGATGCTCATTTATACAATGCGTATGTGGTAGCTACGATGTTAATTATTTATGGTATTGCCTATATCGTCGTTGAAAATAGACATAAGGGAAAATCTTATAAGATTAATAAATTTTCTGAATTATCTTATCAAATGGCTCTTTACATCGGGCTCATCCAGGTGCTTTCTTTAATACCAGGTACATCCAGATCCGGCGTTACCATTGTTGGTGCTTTAATGCTTGGTTGTTCCCGTTATATTGCAGCAGAGTATACTTTTTATTTGGCAATTCCGGTTATGTTTGGTGCCAGCGCATTAAAGATGTTTAAGTACCTTTTAGAAGGTGGCGGTTTTGCAGGACCACAGCTACCAATTTTAATTGTAGGTTCTGTTGTTGCTTATCTTGTATCTATTTTCGTAATTAAATTTTTAATGGGCTATATTAAGAAACATGACTTTAAGGTATTTGGTTATTACCGTATTGCCTTAGGTATATTAGTATTTATAATATTTATCATTACGGGGAAATCAGCCGTTTAAAAGAAGAAAGGAAGGTCATTTTGAAAAAGATTATTTCTTGGAATGTAAACGGGCTACGTGCTTGTGTACAAAAAGGGTTTTACGAGTTTTTTGAACAGATTGATGCGGATATTTTTTGCCTGCAGGAAACAAAACTGCAAGAAGGCCAGATTGATCTTCCTTTAGACGGTTATCACCAATATTGGAATTATGCGAAGAAAAAAGGGTATTCTGGTACCGCTATTTTTACGAAGGAGGAGCCACTTTCAGTAGCCTATGGCTTAGGCATTTCGGAACATGACCAAGAGGGACGTGTCATTACATTAGAATATAAGGATTACTATGTGGTGACGTGTTACACACCGAATTCTCAAAATGAATTAGCGCGTTTGCCTTATCGCCTTCAATGGGAAGATGCATTTCGAGAGTATCTCTTGGCACTAGATGCGAAAAAACCTGTTATTTTCTGTGGGGATTTAAACGTTGCACACGAAGAAATTGATTTAAAGAATCCGAAGACAAATCGTAAAAATGCAGGTTTTACGGATGAGGAAAGAAGTAAGTTTTCTGAATTATTAGCTGCAGGCTTTATTGATACTTTTCGTTATTTCTATCCGGATACAACAGATGCTTACAGCTGGTGGTCTTACCGTTTCCGTGCAAGAGAAAAAAATGCAGGTTGGCGTATCGACTATTTTTGTGTATCCGGACGTTTGAAAGAACATTTGCTTCGTGCTGCGATTCATACCGATATTATGGGGTCGGATCATTGTCCGGTTGAGTTAGTAATCGATTAAATAACTCATAGATAGCAGGATAATTTCTTTTTAATCGTACCGGTTGGAAGTCTTTGTTAAGAAAACAGTGTTTGGAACTTCCAACAACTTTTAAGGTTAATGTTTCTGCGTCGATAACGTGATAATTTACAGTAAATTTAAGTCCGTCAAAGGCGGTAAGTTCCGTGTAGATGTACACGGTATCCCCAAAGCGAACCGGTGATTTGTATTCACAAGAAATGGAGAGTACAGGAATTAAGATTCCTTGATTCTCCATTTCTTTATATCCAAAGCCGGCTTCGTTTAAAAATGATGTGCGGGCTTCTTCAAACCAACGTATGTAGTTGGAATGGTGGATAATACCCATTTTGTCTGTTTCATAATAGTGGGCCTGTCTTTTAAGTGGTTCCATAAGTCACGTCCTTTTTCTAATTTTCATTCGTAAATAAACTTTATGTTTCCGATAATAGCATAACATGGAAGAAATTACAAGGAAGGGGACAGAAAAAATTCACTTGCATCCATAGTAAAAATAACGTAAAATCAAAAAAGATGTACGTTAGAAAAAAGAAAGGCGGATAAGCATGTTAATAGGTTCTCATGTAGGAATGAGTGGAAAAGAAATGTTTCTAGGATCGGCCAAGGAGGCGGTTTCCTATGGAGCAAATGCATTAATGGTTTATACAGGGGCGCCCCAAAATACGAAAAGAAAAGCGATTACTGAGTTGAATATTGACGCAGGTTGGGATTATTTAAAAGCCCACGGCATTGAAGATTTAATTATTCATGCTCCATATATTATAAATTTAGGGAATACGACGAATCCGGATACTTTTGATATTGCGGTGGAGTTTTTAGCGGTAGAATTGGAGCGAAGTGCGGCTATGGGAAGTCATACCCTTGTGCTACACCCAGGTGCACATGTAGGAGCAGGAACAGAGGCCGGGATCCGTCAGATTGTGAAAGGAATCAATGAAGTGTTAACCGCTGATTCAAAGTGTAATATTGCCCTAGAAACAATGGCGGGTAAGGGGACAGAAATTGGTAGAACGTTTGAAGAAATTGCACAGATTTATGATGGTGTTATTTATAATGAAAAATTGCGTGTATGTTTTGATACCTGTCATACAAATGATGCCGGTTATGATATTGTAAATGATTTCGATGGAGTCATGGCGCATTTTGATAAGGTAGTGGGGAAGGAGCAAATTGCAGTTTTTCATTTAAATGACAGTAAGAATAGCAAAGGGGCCGCCAAAGACCGTCATGAGAATATCGGATTTGGTACAATTGGATTCGATGCCCTTCATTATGTGGCAACTCATCCAGATTTTGTACGAGTACCAAAGATTTTAGAATCTCCCTATGTCTTGGTGGATCAGGAAACAAAACGTTCGGCAGCGCCTTATCGTTATGAGATCGCGATGCTAAAGGCAGGCAAATTTGATCCCGAAATGCAGGAAAAAATTATTACTGAGAATCAAAAATAATAGCTATATTTAAGAAAGAGAAGCGGATGGGTGAGTAAGCTTATCCGTCTTCTCTTTTTTGCTCCATTTTCACTTTATCAGAAGGTCCCTCATGGCTTTTAACCCATACATGGGTTTCGTATGTTCCACGGCTTTTTTTATGGCCATTGCCATAACGTGGGAGGCGAGGGTACCGGTTACATTTAAATCTGCACTTACCTCACCAACGGATAGAGCGTAGATGCTGTCTCCATCTGCTGTTGTATGCACAGGCCGAATGGCTCTCGCATATCCATTTTGTGCCATAGAAGCGATTTTTTTCATTTCCGTCTTTGTAAATTTCCCATTTGTTATAATTGCACCAATTGTCGTATTGCCAGTAAAGAGGTTTTTCATTTTTGCATAAGATTTATAGAATTCTGTTTCACTGCTTCGTAAGTGCTTCTTATCTTCGGATAATAAGCCAGCAATTTGCTCCCCTGTTTCAAAGTCAAAAATATCACCAAGTGCGTTTACCGTTACGATTGCTCCGACTTTTAAATCACCTAGCGTTACGGCATACATACCAAGACCAGACTTCATGGAATATTCCTGGCCATAAAATTTTCCAACGGTTGCGCCCGTTCCAGCGCCGACGGCACCCATCTCTGGATTGTTTAATTCTGCATTTTTACATGCTTCATAAGCCATTTCCTTTGTTGGACGTACGTTGTGTGAGACGAGTGCTAAATCAAAGATACAAGAGGCACAAACTAAGGGAACTTTCGTTACGCCGACATCAAACCCAACATTTTTTTCTTCTAAGTATTCCATGACTCCACCTGCGGCATCTAAGCCAAAGGCACTTCCGCCACTTAGTAAAAGTGCATGGATGCCTTCACAGGCGGCAACCGGATTTAATAATTCTGTCTCTCTGGAAGCCGGACCGCCACCTCTGACGTCTATACCGGCGGGGGCACCTTTTTCACATAGAATAACGGTGCAACCAGTCGCATGTTTGTAATCTTGCGCATGTCCAATTTTTATATTTTCAATGGCTGTGAGGGGGATTTCTTTTAATAACATAATAAGTTCCTTTCTAATCGATTTATGAATGATTTCTTGAAATTGTTGGAATAATTGTAACATAAACGGAGAAAATCGGCAAATTTGAAAAAAAAATCGATATATGGATTATTTGATTGACAAGTGAATAAAAACTTTCTATAATAGGCGCGTAATGCATTGTATCGAATAAGAACAGTAGCATAGGAGGATAAAAATGAATAACGTTTCAAAACACACAAAAAGTATGGTATTGACTGCTATTTTTGCAGCAATAATCATCGTCATGTCATTTGTACCGAATCTTGGTTACATCAACCTTGTAATTATGAAGGCGACCTTGATTCATATACCGGTAATTATCGGTTCTATTCTGTTGGGACCAAAGCAGGGGGCTATTTTAGGCTTTGTCTTCGGTTTATCTAGCTTATTGAATGCAAGTTTTAATCCCACCCCCGCATCCTTTGCTTTTTCACCATTTTATCAATTGGGAGACATAGGTGGGAATGCGTGGAGTCTTGTCATTTGTTTTATTCCAAGAATTTTAGTTGGTATTGTGCCTTATTTTGTTTTTCATGGCATAATGGGTTTATTTAAAAAGAAGAGAAGCGTAGAACTTCCATCCCTTGCAATCGCAGGCTTAGCAGGTTCTCTAACGAACACGCTACTCGTTATGAATTTAATATATGTATTTTTTATTGAAGAATACATGGCAATCCAACCAGTGGGGGCAAAGAGCGGATATGCGTTAATCCTTGGTATTATTTTAGGAAACGGTATTCCCGAAGCGATTGTAGCTGCGGTTGTGACAGCACTTGTATGCAAAGTTATGCTTCATATACATTTAAGGAACGAATAATTGTCAATATGAAACAATGCAAAAAGGCATCGATCAGAGTGAATCGATGCCTTTTTCGTTTGCGCTTCTATTTATTATTTTCTTCTTGTAAATTTTTTTGTGCCGTCGCTAACATAAGTTTGATTCGATTTAGCTGGTTTACTTCAGACGCGCCTGGATCATAATCAACTGCAATAATATTTGAATTAGGATACTGTCTTCGTAATTCTTTGATCACACCTTTTCCAACAATGTGGTTTGGTAAGCAACCAAATGGTTGGGTGCAGACAATATTGTTGACGCCGCTATGAATCAGTTCGAGCATTTCACCAGTTAAGAACCATCCTTCTCCTGTTTGATTACCTAAGGAAACAAACGGATCGGCCATTTTTGCCAAACGATCGATGGTACTTGGTGGATCGAAATGTTTACTCTTGTTAAATTCTTGTTTTGCAACTTTTCGGAAATATTCCAATAAAGAAATACCAATATTGCAAAGTCTTGCAGTGGAAGACTTGGTGCCAAGATTATCTGCCTTAAAGTTTGAATTATAGAAACAGTAGAGTAAGAAATCCAATAAATCAGGCATGACCGCTTCTGCCCCTTCTGCTTCCAATAATTCGACAATATGGTTGTTGGCAGTTGGTAGGAATTTTACTAAAATTTCGCCAACGATACCAACTCTTGGCTTTTTACTGTCATTTATTTCTAATTGATCAAATTCACGAATGATATTTCTAACATTACGTTTGAATTCATTCATACCAATTCCTCTTTTTGAAAGGCTCTTAATGCAGATATCTCTCCATTTTGCATGTAAGGCGTTTGCAGAACCAGGAATCTTTTCATATGGACGCATACGGTATAACACACGCATAAATATATCCCCATATACGACGGCCTGTAAGGCTTTGATTAGCATTGGAACGGTGAAGTTAAATCCTTCGTTGGTTTCCAGTTTGCTCATATTGACTGATATAACTGGGATTTGTTCCATGCCTGCTTTTTCGAGGGCACGTCTTATAAAGCCAATGTAATTACTTGCGCGGCAACCGCCCCCTGTCTGACTCATAAAGATTGCTGTCTTGTTTAAGTCGTACTGACCTGATAATAGGGCATCCATTATTTGACCGACAACAATGAGGGAAGGGTAGCAAGCATCGTTATTTACATATTTTAAACCGGTATCGATGGCATTTTTACTTTCTGGCAGTACAACAACATTGTAACCGCAAGAACGAATTGCCGCCTGGACAAGGTCAAAGTGAATTGGTGTCATCTGTGGGCAGAGAATTGTGTAGTCCTTACGCATTTCTTTTGTAAATTCAACACGAGTATAAGCGGATGATACAACTTTACGCTCGATATGTTTCTTTTCACGCACACGTATGGCAGAGATTAGGGAGCGGATACGAATTCGAGCTGCCCCTAAGTTGTTCACTTCATCGATTTTTAGTACCGTATAGATTTTCCCGGATGATGTTAATATATCATTAACCCCATCGGTAGTAACTGCATCAAGTCCACACCCAAAGGAGTTTAACTGAATTAAGTCTAAGTTATCCTGGGTTCGTACAAATTGAGCAGCGGCATAAAGGCGGGAGTGATACATCCATTGATCCATAACAATTAAAGGACCATCCATCTTACCAAGGTGGGAGATGCTGTCTTCCGTTAAAAACGGCAAAACCGTAGGAATTAATTAGTTCAGGGATACCATGGTTGATTTCTGGATCGATGTGGTAAGGACGACCAGCAAGAACAATACCACGGCGACCGGTTTCCTTTAGGTATTGTAACGTTTCCTCTCCTTTTTTGCGTAAATCATCGCGGGAGGCTATGAGTTCATTCCATCCATCATGTGCAGCAGCGCTAACTTCCTCTTTGCCAATCTGGAACTCTTCCCCAAATATTTCTATGAGACGTTTCGTTAAAATTTCTTCATTTGTAAATGCCATAAATGGATTTAAGAAACGGATATTTTCGTCTTTTAATTCTTCCATATTATTTTTAATGTTTTCTGCATAGGAAGTTACGATTGGACAGTTGTAATGGTTTTGTGCAACATCCGATTCTTTTCTCTCATATGGAATACATGGATAGAAGATAAATTTATAGCCCTCTTTAATTAGCCAAGAAACATGCCCATGTACAATCTTAGCCGGGTAGCATTCCGATTCACTTGGTATGGATTCAATACCCATTTCATAAATTTTTCTTGTTGACTGCGGAGATAAAACAGTTCGAAATCCTAATTTTTTGAAAAATGTTGCCCAAAATGGATAGTTTTCATATAGGTTCAATACTCTAGGGATGGCAACGGTACCCCGTTTTGCTTCTTCCTCTGTTAATGGTTCATAATCAAATACGCGGTGATATTTGTATTCAAATAAGTTGGGAATGTTCTCCTTGTTTTTTACCTGACCGAGTCCTCGTTCGCAGCGGTTGCCTGTGATGAAGCGTCTGCCATTATTGAAGTTATTAATGGTCAGCATACAATGATTGGTGCAGGCTTTGCAACGAGTCATTGTTGTTGTGTATTGCAAGGAGAGTATATCGTCGATGGATAACATAGTCGTTTCTTTGCCTACTTCAAACCGCTCTCTTGCAACGAGGGCAGCACCGAAGGCACCCATGATTCCAGCAATATCTGGTCGAACGGCCTCACAGCCAGAGATGCGTTCAAAACTGCGAAGTACCGCATCGTTATAAAATGTTCCACCTTGTACGACAACATGGTCACCCAAATCTTTTGGATCTGTAATTTTTATTACTTTGTAGAGGGCGTTTTTAATAACAGAGTAGGCAAGACCGGAAGATATATCACCACGGATGCCCCTTCTTTTTGTGCCTGTTTTACGTTGGAATTCATAAATACCGTACAACGAGTTCCTAAGTCAATGGGGTTTTGGGCAAATAACGCTTCTTTTGCAAAATCTACTACGTTGTAATTTAGTGACTTGGCAAAGGTTTCAATAAAGGACCCGCATCCAGAGGAGCAGGCTTCATTTAGCTGAACGCTATCTACGGTCTTATTTTTAATTTTAATGCATTTCATATCCTGTCCGCCAATGTCAAGAATACAATCAACATCGGGTTGGAAGAAGGCGGCAGCATAGTAGTGGGCAACTGTTTCGACTTCTCCTTCATCAAGTTGAAGAGCCGCTTTTATCAATGCTTCTCCATAGCCAGTAGAGCAGGAATAAACAATTTTTGCTTCTTTTGGAAGTTGTTCATGGATTTCGCTCATTGCTCGCACAGTAGTGGCCAAGGGACTACCATGATTATTGCTATAGAAAGAATAGAGTAAGGATCCGTCTTCTCCAACTAAAGCAACCTTAGTTGTCGTAGAACCGGCATCAATGCCTAGGTAGCAATTCCCTTTATATGTAGCTAAATTTCCCTTTTTTACGGTATGTGCATTATGTCTGTTTCTAAACGTTTCGTATTCTGCCTCCTCTTCAAAGAGTGGATCCAAGCGCTTTACTTCAAATTCCATTTTTACCCCTTTTGCAAGGCGATTACATAGTTCTTCAATTGAAACAAGGACTTCCTCCTTTCATTCATAGCGCTCCGGTCGCTGCCAAGAGATAATGTCTGGAGCAATAATCGCATCCTCTAGATTTAATGTTCGAATGAACGTATTGCGAATCGATAGAAATGAAGTGGGCCACCTAAAAAGGCTACATTCCCGCGAATCGGTTTTCCACAGGCAAGACCAGAGATTGTTTGATTTACAACTGCCTGGAAGATGGAAGCGGCTAAATCTTCTTTCGTTGCCCCTTCATTAATAAGTGGTTGGATATCAGATTTGGCAAATACGCCGCAACGTGCAGCAATTGGATAAATGGCTTTATAATTCTTTGCATATTCGTTTAAACCACTTGCATCTGTCTGCAGCAAAGAAGCCATCTGGTCAATAAAAGATCCGGTACCTCCGGCACAGATTCCATTCATTCTTTGATCTATGCCATTTGAGAAATAAATAATTTTTGCATCTTCTCCACCAAGTTCGATTGCAACATCTGTATGTGGTGCATAATCTTGTAATGAGTTGGCAACAGCCACAACTTCCTGGACAAAGGGTATATTTAAATGTTTGGAAAGAGTTAAACCACCGGAACCAGTTATCATGGGAGCAAGTTGTATGGGGCCTAATGTTTCATACCCTTTCTTTAATAAACTAGCCAAAGTCTCTTGAATATTGGCATAGTGTCGAGCATAATCGGAAAATACAAGTTGGTTGCTCTGGTCAAGAATAGCAATTTTGACGGTTGTTGAACCAATATCGATTCCCAATTTATAATTTGGTTTCATCGTTGTTTCAGCCAATGACTCTACCTCCTAATCTATTTTCATATGTAAATTGTGTTCCTACTTATTATAAATATATTCGGTAAGAAGCTGACAATATTATAGAGCTTTTTGGGGTAAATTGCAACCCAGAAGAAATTACGGGCGTTTTGTGAAAATTATGCAAAATATGTATGAAAATGTAAATTTATAAAAATTTAATTTTTCCAATTTATGTAAAAGTTGTTTAAGAAGCAGACGAAAAGTGGCATAATTACTAGAAATGTAACGTTTCGGATATTGATTTGTAAAACATATGGATTCGACACAAAAAGTTTGACAAATGGTAAACAAGAAACTATAATGAACGTGGTATGTATTGTACCTCAATAAATACATGAAGAAGGAGTCAAGATGGACGGTGGATCGAGTTATCATGCGGATAATTTAATAGGTCGAATACAATTGCTTGCATAGATAGCTTGGAAGCGCTTCTTTGGCGTCCTTTTGTAGCTATTTATGCAGGCTACAGAAGGGAGATTTTTCATGATCAGAATATTTAAAACGGTGGAGGGAAACCTCCGAGAGGAAGCAACTATTACGAAAAATTGTTGGGTTGCATTAACGAACCCTACAAATTCAGAGCTTACGAGGTTAGCTGAAGAATATCATATTGATATCGACCATTTGCGTGCCCCTCTTGATGAGGAGGAACGAGCTCGTATAGAGGTGGAAGATGACTACACATTAATATTGGTAGATATTCCAGTTATCGAGGAGAGAAATGAAAAGGATTGGTATGGAACCATTCCAATGGCCATTATTACGACAAACGATTTGATTTTTACGGTATGTTTAGAAGACACACCAATCTTAACAACATTTATGGCCGGTCGGGTTAGAGGATTCCATACGCACATGAAGACGCGTTTTATTTTGCAAGTGCTTTACAAGAATGCTTCCCTATACTTACAATATCTACGTAATATTGATAAAAAGAGTGAAGAAATTGAAAGAAAATTACATTTATCAACAAAAAATAGAGAATTAATTGAGTTATTGGAGTTAGAAAAATCACTTGTATATTTTACAACTTCGCTTCGTTCTAATGAAGTTGTCTTAGAGAAACTTTTAAAGACAGAAAAAGTAAAGAAGTATACAGAGGATACCGAGCTGCTTGAAGATGTTATAATTGAAAATAAGCAGGCAATGGAGATGGCTAATATTTACAGCGGTATTCTTAGTGGTACGATGGATGCATTTGCCTCCGTTATCTCGAATAATTTAAATATTGTTATGAAGTTTCTTGCAACAGTAACAATTGTAATGTCAATAACTACGATGATTGCTAGTGTTTATGTAATGAATGTAAATTCAGCAAGTATGCCATTTGCTTCAAATCCATTTGCATTTTGGCTAGTTCTTTTGTTTGCCGTAGTGCTTAGTGCCATTGTTGCTTTTATTTTTGCAAGAAAGGATATGTTCTAATTCGGTATTCCACGGATTTAGATGGGGGATGTTACTAGTAACAGATGTATGGGGATGCATCGTATAAGTTAAAAGGAAGGGTTTCTAAATGAAATGGATTGACAAACTGCAGAGAAAATATGGAAGATATGCAATTCCAAACTTAATGAATTATATTATAATTTTTTATGTGATTGGCGATTTCCTATTTTTATTTTCGCCAAATATTTTTCATTACTGCAATTTAATATGAATGCAATCTTACGGACAAACTGGCGTCTCGTTACATTTATTTTTTATCCGCCGTCATTTTCACCATTTACTTTCGTAATTGCATGTTATCTATATTGGATGCTTGGTACGACGTTAGAAAGAGTGTGGGGTGCTTTCCGTTTTAATCTATATTTTTTTATTGGGGTTTTGGGCCATATTTTAGCAGGGATACTAATGTACGTTGTTTTTGACATTAGTATTGGGCTTACCACAACTTATTTAAATGCTTCTCTTTTCTTTGCCTTTGCCGCGACTTATCCGGATATGGAATTTTTACTATTTTTCTTAATTCCGATAAAGGCAAAATGGCTCGGAATTGCAAACGGGGCAATTTATCTAATCTCTTTTTTTACAAGCAGTTGGATAACTGCCTATGGTTGGGGAATTAAGATGCAAATCGTATTCTCCTTACTAAATTTTATTTTGTTTTTCTTTGCAACGAGAAACTATAACCGTATAAATCCACACCAGATAAAACGCAGAAGGGAATTTAAACAAAGTTATCGTCCGATAAACAATGGCCCGAGACATAAATGTGCTGTCTGCGGAAGAACAGAATTAGATGGTGAAGATTTAGAATTTCGCTATTGCTCAAAATGCGAAGGTGCATATGAGTATTGTCAGGATCACTTATATACACATCGTCATGTGACAAAGCAAGATACTCATCAAGGGTAAAACTTTGATGATTATAACAATAAAACAGATTAAATTACTTGAACAAATTGGAATGGAGTAAAAGATGAAAAAGACAAAAATTATTTGTACGATGGGACCAAATACCAATGACAGAAATGTCATGTTGGAGTTGGCAAAGAATGGTATGGATATTGCCAGATTTAATTTTTCCCATGGAGATTATGAAGAACAGCTTGGTCGTTTAGAGTTATTGCGTAGCATACGTGAAGAAACAGGTCTTCCGATTGCGGCTTTATTAGATACGAAGGGACCTGAAATCCGTACAGGACTTTTAAAAGATGACAAAAAGGTTTACTTAGAAGCTGGATCAACTTACGTCCTTACAACAAAGGAAGTTCTTGGAGACAATAAAATTGGCCATATCAACTATGCAGGTCTACCAGCTGATGTAGAAGCTGGAAGCCGTATCTTAATTGATGATGGTTTGATTGAATTATTAGTTGAGTCAAAAACAGAAGATACCATTACATGTAAGGTTGTAAACGGTGGAGAACTTGGAAGCCGTAAAGGGGTTAATGTACCTAATGTAAAAATTAAACTTCCAGGTATTACGGACAAGGATAAAAAGGATATTTTATTCGGTATCGATCAGGATTTCGATTTTATCGCAGCTTCTTTCGTACGTAATGCAGCTTGCGTTCAGGAAATCAAGTCAATCCTTAAAGCCCATGGAAGTAAAATCCGTGTTATTGCAAAGATTGAAAATGCAGAAGGTATTGAAAATATCGATAGCATTATTGAAGTAAGTGATGGTATTATGGTAGCCAGAGGTGATATGGGTGTAGAAATTCCAGCAGAAATGGTACCACATATCCAGAAGTTAATTATTGCAAAGTGTAATAAAGCAGGTAAGCCAGTTATTACTGCAACACAGATGTTAGATTCTATGATTCGTAATCCACGTCCAACACGAGCAGAGGTTACTGACGTTGCAAACGCAATTTATGATGGATCCGATGCAATTATGCTTTCAGGTGAAACAGCTATGGGTAAATATCCAGTTGAAGCAGTTAAAATGATGGTTAACATTGCTGAGTCTACAGAAGGATTCCTTGAATATGGAAAATGTTTAGGCAACAGAGAAAATGCTTACTCTGAAAGTATTTCAAATGGAGTTTGCTTATCTTCGGTAGCAACTTCTACAAGCTTAAAGGCAAAGGCAATTATCGCACCTACCATGTCTGGTTTTACAGCATGTGGCTTATCTAAGTGGAGACCAAAGGCTCCAATTATTGCAATGTCACCAAATAAGGATGTTGTTCGCAAAATGCAGTTAAACTGGGGCGTTATTCCAATCTCAGCAAAGAGAGAAACAAATACAGATGATATTATTCATCATTCTGTAGAAATTGCAAAGAACAAGGGCTTAATTGAAGCTGGGGATACCGTAGTTATTACGGTTGGTATTGCAC
>JBKTKK010000024.1:0-941 GCA_047242405.1 Lachnospiraceae bacterium
ATGGGCGCAGGGCCGCCAGACTGTAGGTTAAGATGAGTTTAATTGTACACATTGAGAAAAAAATAAAAGATTTCACATTAAAAGTTGACTTTGAATCGAAGGAATCGTGTTTAGGAATCCTTGGTGCATCTGGGTGCGGCAAGAGTATGACTTTAAAATGTATTGCTGGAATTGTTACACCTGACAAAGGGTTTATTGCATTAAATGGAAGGGTGCTATTTGATTCGACAAAAAAGATAAATCTCCGCCCACAACAGAGAAAGGTCGGGTACTTGTTTCAAAACTACGCCTTATTTCCGAATATGACCGTTTATGAAAATATCGGGGCTGGAATGAAAGGATGGAAAAAAGAGAAGGACAAACTTATTTTTAAGTGGATCGAGGATTTTAAACTAAAGGGATTAGAGAACCAATATCCAAGTCAGCTCTCAGGAGGACAACAACAACGGGTTGCCCTAGCAAGAATGCTTGCATATAGGCCAGATGTATTACTATTTGATGAACCTTTTTCTGCCATGGATAGTTACCTGAAGGAAGAACTACAGATTCAACTAGATGATTTATTAAATGACTATGCGGGTGATTCTATTATGGTTACCCATAGTCGTGATGAAGCGTACCGCTTTTGTAAAGATACGATCATTCTAGACAGAGGGCAGATTGTAGAAGCAGGAGAGACAAAAGCCATTTTTGCAAACCCAAAGAAGGTGGAAACTTGTAGGCTAACTGGTTGTAAAAACATATCCCGTGCCATTCAGGTAGGTACCGATTCGGTGAAAGCACTGGATTGGAATTGTATTTTAACGGTCAAAGCCCCAATTCCGGAAGGCTTGACTCATATTGGAATTCGAGCCCATGATTTTGAAGAATGCGATGATCCAACGGATGCGATAAATCTTATACCATGTAAGATTCACAAAATTGCCGAAACTCCTTTCGAG
>JBKTKK010000024.1:951-17606 GCA_047242405.1 Lachnospiraceae bacterium
AAATAGAAGATAAGAAGGATTGTGATACAGAAAGTCGTGGGAAAGAAGTCCCTATTATCTGGTGGAAGATAAGTAAAAGCCAATTAAATAGTAGTTTTTATGAAAACATTTCCCACTACCTGACGGTTGCGGCTGAAGCCATACTTTTATTGGAATAGGTGCTTAATAAAATTTGGTAGACCAATCGGCCAAACCGTAATCAATGCATTTCATAGATAAGTATCTTGGAGGATAAAAATGTATAAAAATATATATAGTGAAATTTTGGAGCGTATATTCCATGGACAAAAAGTATGTCTTGTTTCTAATCTAAAGAAAGAGGAAGGGATAATTGGAATTGATTTACATAGGGAGCTAGCATTTGACTCAGATGTAAATATAGAAATTCAAAATTCCCTTAACGAAGGAGTGCCACAATATAGGACAGAGGGGAAACCCATACCGTAGCAGAACCTTTTTATCCGGAAGAACGTTTAATCGTGCTAGGTGGTGGTCATATTGCCATTCCCCTTGTCGAGTTTGCTGCTAAGACAGGCTTTCAGGTTATTCTTGTTGATGATCGTCTAAGTTTTGCCAATCCCCATAGGTTTCCGTTGGCAAAGAAGGTGATCTGCGATCGTTTTGAACATGCCTTGGATGAATTAAAAATCAAAGAATCCGATTATGTCGTAATTATTACAAGAGGTCATCGCTACGATAGCACTTGTTTGAAAAGTATATGTCAAGGGGAAGAACCGCGTTATGTTGGTATGATTGGATCTAGAAGACGTACGAAAATCGTGAAAGAACAGCTAGAAGAGGAAGGCTGCGATGGTAACCGACTAAGTAGGGTACATACCCCCATCGGTTTGGACATAGGTGCAGTAACTCCTGAAGAAATCGCAATTTCCATATTAGCAGAATTAATCGCCCATAAACGTCTAGGTGGCTTGGATAAGAAAAAGCGTAATTGCTCGGATATGGATTATGAGGTATTGAAAGTATTAGCGGAGGAAGTTACCATTCCAAAAGCGATTATTACTGTAATTCAGACAAAGGGATCGGTACCTAGAGGAGCTGGGGCAAAGATGATTGTATATAGAGATGGTATGATCCTTGGAAGTATCGGGGGTGGCTGTAGTGAGGCTGCAGTTATTAATCAAGCGCGGGGAATGATTGGATCGAAAACCTATAAAGTAGCCCACATTGATTTGACTGGTGAGGCTGCAGAAGAAGAAGGAATGGTTTGCGGTGGAATTATGACGGTCCTGATTGAAGACTTTGTAATACCACACTCTGTAAAGTAACAATTATCATATTAAATCAAAGAAGTATTCCGCTTTTAAAATTAGAAATACGACAGAACTTGTTTAGGAGTTAAAAAGATGGAAAAGGAAATCTTATTTTGCAAAGGTGGTGGCTGTACTGCCAAACTGGGGCCGGAGGTATTAAGCCATGTGCTTGGAAAAATACCAAAGGCAAGGGACCCTAAGCTATTAGTTGGCTTTGAAGGGTCAGATGATGCAGCAGTGTATCAAATTTCCGATGAGATGGCAATTGTGCAGACATTGGATTTTTTTCCTCCTATGGTAGAAGATCCGTATATTTTTGGTCAAATTGCTGCCTGCAATGCCTTAAGTGATATTTATGCCATGGGGGGAGATGTAAAAACTGCTTTAAATATCGTATGCTTTCCAGAGAAAATGGATTTAAATATTTTAGGCAAAATATTAATGGGCGGTAACGAAAAGGTAATGGAAGCGGGTGGGTGCCTTGCCGGTGGCCATTCGATTGCCGATTCGGATGTAAAATACGGACTGTCTGTTACAGGTACCATTCATCCTGATAAAATTTTAAAGATTCTGGTGTAAAACCTGGTGATAAATTAATCCTTACAAAGCCTCTGGGAGTTGGAATTATCGCTACGGCTGCCCGCGTTGGGGAAGCTTCAAAAGAAGCAATGGATAAGGCGATAAAATCTATGACCACCTTGAATAAATATGCGTCTCAAATCATTCGAAACTATGAGATTCATGCATGCACTGACGTGACAGGATTTGGATTTTTAGGGCATCTTCATGAAATGCTACAAAAAGAGTATACGGCTGTAATTCAAAGCAAGGCGATCCCTTATATTGAGGAAGCCTATGATTATGCAAATGAGTTTTTATTAACTGCTGCAGGTCAAAGAAACCGCAATTTTGTGGAGGCTTATATTGATTTTGAAACCGAAGATTTTGCGATGGAAGAAATACTCTTTGATCCACAAACTTCAGGAGGACTATTATTTAGCGTAGGTGAAACAGATGCCAGTAACATATTAGAGGAATTGAAAACGTTAGAGCTGCCTTGTGGTATCGTTGGGGAGATAATAGAACGACAAGAAAAGGAAATCATCCTTCAATAGGCAATATACCCTTGTATTGAAGGAAAAGAATCGAAATAGAAGGAGACAATATATGAGTGAATTAATTGATGCAAGAGGATTGCAATGCCCGCTTCCGGTAATAGAGACGAAGAAAGTGCTAAAAGAGATGAAAGAGGGAAGTGTTGAAATTCTTGTAGATAATGAAATTGCGGTTCAAAATCTTACGAAAATGGCAAAACAAATGCAGTTAAAATCTTCATCGGAAACCATTGCAACCGATGAGTACAAAGTGACAATTGAAACAACGAATCAACCTGCTACTCCTTTAAACAATGCGGTTACTCCTGCCATACAAGGGGAGAAGGTTACTTTCAATTCCGAACAATGTAATTTGGACTTGAGAGAAACTTCTACCGTTGTTGTTTTGTCTTCCGATCATATGGGAGAAGGAAATGACCAATTAGGAAAGACTTTAATGAAGGGATTTATCTATGCACTTACAGAATTGGAACACCTTCCACAGAAAATTGTCCTCTATAACGGAGGGGCTAAGTTATCTGTAGAAGGTGCCGACTCTTTAGGAGATTTGAAACTTTTAGAAGCACAGGGCGTTGAAATACTAACCTGTGGTACGTGCCTTAACTTCTATGAAATTTCTGACAAATTAGCTGTTGGTTCTGTAACGAATATGTATGCCATTGCGGAAATATTAACAAATGCGTCTAAGATTATCAAACCTTAAGTTAGTGGAAGGTTAGAAGGAGTAGTAGAACGATGGAAAATATAATTGTTGTTCGAGGAGGCGGAGACATTGCAACCGGGACCATTCATAAATTATTTCGAAGTGGATTTCCTGTTGTCGTATTAGAGATTGAAAATCCTTCCACCATTCGCCGAAAGGTTGCTTTTTCAGAAGCGATGTATGAAAAAGAAGCAATTGTAGAAGGCGTTGTATGCAAAAGGGCAGAAGGAATTGAAGACATCTATGAAATTTTAGCAGAAGGTAAGATTCCAATCATAAGAGATGAGACATGTACGATTTTAAATGAGATAAAACCATTGGCCTTAGTGGACGGAATATTGGCGAAGAAGAATTTAGGCACGAATAAAACGATGGCACCGATTACAGTTGCATTAGGGCCAGGATTTGAAGCAGGTGTTGACGTGGATGTGGTGATCGAAACGCAAAGAGGACATAATTTAGGTCGTATTCTTACCGAAGGCTTTGCTGCAAAAAATACTGGTATTCCAGGAGTCATTGGTGGCTATGGAAAAGAAAGGGTCATTCATAGTCCTGCTACGGGTATCATTAAAAATGTGGCACATATTAGTGATACGGTGTCTAAGGGAGAAGCAATCGCTTATATTGGAGAAATGAAGGTAGAAGCTACCATCGATGGCATATTAAGAGGGATTATTAAAGATGGATATCCAGTTGAAAAGGGGTTAAAAATTGCTGATATTGATCCTCGAATCGAAGAAAAGAAAAATTGTTTTACCATTTCCGATAAAGCCCGTTGTATCGGTGGCAGTGTCTTAGAAGCCATCCTCTATTTACGAAGAATCAATAACCTTCCAATGTAAAGGAGAAAGTAATGATCTATTTTGACAACGCTGCAACGAGTTTGTTAAAACCAGCTTCGGTAGCGGATGCCGTTTATGCCGCAATCAAAAATATGGGAAATAGTGCGAGAGCTTCCTATTCAGCCTCCCTAGAAGCGGGCAGGGTGATTTATAGGACAAGAGAGGCCCTGGCAAAGCTCTTTCATATTAAGGATCCAAGTCGTATTGCCTTTACTTTAAATGGGACCGAAAGCCTTAACCTTGCAATTAAAGGTTTGTTGGAAACGGGGGATCATGTTATTACAACGGAGCTTGAGCATAATAGCGTACTGCGTCCTCTTTATGAAGTAGAGTCCAGTGGGGTTGCACTATCTATTATAAGAAGCGACTTAAGAGGAAATATTGATATCGAAGAAATTCGAAAAAGTATAAAGAAGAATACCAAAATGGTCATCTGCACCCATAGCTCTAATTTAACTGGAAATCTCCTTGCTATACAAAAGATTGGTGAAATATGCAGGGGAAAAGGGGTTTTGTTTGTCGTAGATGCAGCACAAACAGCAGGTGTTTTCCCATTGATGTGGTAGAACAAGATTGATATTTTATGTTTTACCGGACATAAGGAGCTTTCGGTCCCCAAGGTACTGGTGGCATCTACGTAGGGGAAGGCATTTCTTTATCGCCCCTAAAAACAGGGGGCAGTGGCTTTCAAACGTTTTCAAAAACCCACCCATCCATTATGCCAGAGAGTCTAGAAGCTGGTACTTTAAATGGCCATGGAATTGCAGGCTTACACGCTGGGGTATCTTATCTTTTCGAACAGGGGATTGATTCAATTCGGAAGAAAGAACAAAAGCTGATGTGGCAGTTCTACGAGGGTGTAAGCCAGATACCTAACGTAAAAATATATGGAGACTTTACAACAAAAGAAAGAGCCCCAATTGTCTCACTAAATATTGGAGATTGGGATTCCGCAGAGGTATGCGACCAATTGGCCCAAGATTATGCCATCTATACGAGGTCAGGGGGGCATTGCGCGCCCCTCCTTCATCAGGCATTGGGGACGAAGGAACAAAGGTGCAGTTCGGTTTAGTTTTTCTCATTTTAACACCGAGGAAGAAGTAGATTTTGCAGTAAACGCGGTGAAGGAGCTTGCATACGAGTCATAGGAGGAGAAAAATGAGAAAGAAAGAATTAAGGATTGTTATTACCTTTCAAAGTACTACAAGTGCAATGGCGATGGAAAAACTTTGCAAAGAGAAGGGGCTAAGTGGGCGATTAATACCGGTTCCAAGGTGTATTACTGCAGGCTGTGGATTAGCTTGGAGTGCAAGCCCTGAAGCAAGGCTTACATTGGAACAATTTATAAATAATACTCCTATCTGCTATGATCAGATATATGAGTTAGAAATTTAAATCGGCCAATATATTTAAAACAATACAGGTGACTCTATGAATTTATATCAAATAAATGGTACGAAAGAGCTTATAAAACAAGCGAGCATGTATAAAACTTTCGGATTGGACTTAAATCAAAAGCAGGTCGTTGCCTTTGTTGGTGCCGGAGGGAAGACAACCACTATACATCAACTTGCAAAGGAGTTAGCGTTACTTAAAAAACGAGTTATCATAACGACGACAACGCATATGTTCCTACCTACCGAGTACGGAGTGCTAGAGGAAGATAGGGAAGCATTATTACATATGCTTCAGGCTAAGGGTATTGCAATTGTCGGATCTCCATGTGGGGAAGGAAAGATGACGAAAGTATCGGCTTCTTTTTTTCAATGGATGAAATCTGTTTCAGATTATCTATTGGTTGAGGCTGATGGTTCGAAGCGACTTCCGATAAAGGTGCCGGATGAACATGAACCCGTAATACCCAAGGAAACAGATCGCGTAATTATTGTTACTGGATTATCTTGTCTTTCTCGACCGCTCCCGGAATGCTGCCATAGATGGAAGTTGGCAATGCAGATTTTAAACTGCAACTCATCCCATACAATATCATCCGTGGATGTTGCAAGGTTAATGAAAGAGGGGTATTGCAATGGGTTAACGGTTCCATATAAAATCCTGTTGAACCAAGGTGATGACGATGAAGTACGATTAAAAGCAGTGGAGATTATCGAAGCATTAAAAGACCTAAAAATAGATGAAAAAACAGTAGTGGTAGGAAATACCAAAAAATGATTGACAAATGAAGTTCCCTATATGTTGGTTATCGGTCAGAAGGAAGTGGAGCAACATTCCGTCTCCGTCCGAAGTAGGGACAAAGGAAATATGGAACAAATGTCGGTACTGGAATTTTACAATCGATTGGAAAAGGAAAATAATTCTATCACTGCAGACATACATGCATAGCGGCTAAATCGATAAAGAAGCTGGGGGAATATATGTGAACTAGAACCTTAAAAAATGGAATAAAATTAGTTCCAATGACAGAAGCATTATATGACAATCTAATGAAAAAATACGTAGCAGATCCTCTCATGTGTGATGCTGCATTGGAATATGAGAAAGATGTGGTCGCGAAGGTTTTTCAGAGAAAAAGCAATGATAAAAGAAGAGTATGGTTTGCAATCTGTCAGAATCTTAAAGTAATTGGAGATGTTTATTTAAAAAATATAGACATGGAGAAAAAACAGCTGTACTCTCCATAGCGCTTGCCAATGACCAGTTTAAAGGGAAGGGCTATGGGACTCTCGTAGAAAAAAATATTTTGGATTATGGATTTAATGAATTAGGTTTAACAGTCATATACGCAGATACCTTATTGAGAAACGTTCGAAGTCAGCATGTCCTTGAAAAAATTGGGTTTCGCTATATTTGTGAGGATAAGGATTTTAAATATTACAAGTATTCAAACGTAACTGTTATGTAACTTATGTACCGCCAATCAAATGATATGGATTGGCGGTATTTTATTGAAATTTATTTTTCTATATGTTGTTTTATAGCATCAAAACTTTCTTTACTAATCACGTGTTCGATTTTACAAGCATCTTCTGAAGCAATCTCCATTGGAACACCTAGTTGGGTTAAACACAAAGTGAGAATTTCATGTCTTTCATATATCATTTCTGCAATTTCTTTTCCTGTTTCTGTTAAGGAAATAAATCCCGAATCGTTAATCGTAATGTGTTCCTTCCCACGTAAATTTTTCATTGCTATACTTATACTCGATTTTTTGAACCCTAGCGCATTGGCAATATCCACGGATCGTACAGCAGGAAGTTGTTTGCTTAATACTAATATTGTTTCTAAATAATTTTCAGCAGATTCATTTGTAGCCATAGTTGGTAACCTCAATTTCTAATAGAATGAACTTATGTTGAGTTTGCTTATTATACCATATTAAGCCTAATTTATCAATTATACATTACAAATTCACTCCTAATAAACCGAGTGACGGCGAAGTAAGCAAGAAACAATTAAGGAAACAAAAAACAATCAAATAGACGGCTAAACCCCGAAGTCGGTACTATCCGTTTTCTAACGGTATTTTTAAGGCATCGACAGCATTGTTCAAATTATGCTGGAATGGTATAATATACGTGTAATATGATAGGAAGGAGGAGACATGGCACGAACCAAAAACTTGATGAATTGGTAAGCGCTGGAACCTACGTTGATGTTTTGTTACTTCTCTTGCTTTATTTTTTGACCAAGAAATTAATGTATTCGCGTGGGAGTGACATGCTAGAAGCGCAGGGGGAATTTTTTTCGATGTTAAGTAATCACCTCCTTAATATACTTTCTATAAAAGTGAACTCTTGGTATGATGAAACAGATTCTGAATTTATAAGAATTGTAACTGCTTTCTTTAAAAAATCAGTTAAATACCTACGAACAATTCATACAATTGCTGCTTTCAAAAATTCAATCTGCAACAGCTTTTGGAGAAAAGCGTGAGCAGTATCGGGTTGCAAAAAAACGTATTGAAATGCTGAATAGAATCAAGCTTGAAAAAAATGGGAGCCTGACTGTTGAAAGCATCAGAGAAATAAAAACAAAAAGATTGTCGGTTAAATACACTGCAGGTAATGTGATTAAAAATTTGGATTTATCGTTCAGGAGGGGTAATATATACGTCATACGAGGAGATAACGGATCGGGAAAAACTACACTAATTAATACAATCCTTGGGGTCTTGAACGCTACAGAAGGAGAAATTTATTATAATGAGCATCAAATATCAAGTATTGATATGTATTCTGTGCGAAAAAAGCTGTATGCCGTTACAACCCAGGAACCATATATTTACAGTGGCACATTGTCGGAGAATGTAACATATGGAAGTAATAAATCTTATACGCAAGAAGCATCTCCCACTATTATAAGTGAGTTCCTGTCATTTTTTGATAAACAGGAGAAGAAAGAAAATACATACATTACATCAAAAAATACGGCCTTATCTGGCGGAGAAAAGCAAAAAATATCCATCGGCAGAGCACTTTTGAAAAACTCAGACGTTTTAATATTTGACGAACCAACTAATGCTCTTGATGCAGAGAGTATTGACCTTTTCTTCTCTTACCTAAACGCAATATCCTGATATTGTGAGCGTTATCAAAATGAGTGACCTATATGATATCAGCCTTGATCATCTGTTAAAGGAGGAAAAGCCTATGTCAAAGTATCTTGATTATCTAGAAGAAAGCACCAATACTGTAAAAAGTAAAAATAAGCTGTCAAAGATTATCTTACTTGCTATTTATCTCGGAATTTGGACATTTTCCCTTATTTCATTTTGGGTTTTTTGCAGAGGTTCAGACGCTCTGGGTTACGGCATTATGTATCAATGGATACTACTTCCGCTTACGACTTTTGTAGTCTCTTTGATAATTGGGAAAAACAATTACTGGGGGCATTGGAAATATTTTTTTACGATTATATTTGGAATTATGTATATGTTTGCAGAGTATGGGACTTTTAGCGCAGCGAATATGGTTACCTTCAACAAAATCAATTCGCCGGAATTTATAATGATACCGATGGGAGCAGCTATTTCTTTAGTTGGAATGGGAACAGGCGTTGGTATCCGATATGTGGGTTCTGAAATAAAAAAGAAAGGTTCGTGATAGATTAAAAGAGTAAAAAGAAGAAATCATACATAGTCTAAGTTGTCAGTATGACAGACCCGGAAACGCAAGGAAACGATTTATATTGATATACAATGTGAAATGTAGTATAATTCTTGCAATTTAAGTAAGGCATTTGAAGTTGAAAGCTTTGAAGCATTGGGGCACAATCATATTTACCTCAAAGATAAGACGTAGATGATAGGGAGGAGAAAAATGCAGGAATTAAATTTAGACGGGATTGGAGAAAAAATAAGCCGAATCCGAAAAGCGAAAGGGCTGACAATTAAAGATATGGTGGAATATACAGGACTATCAGCCGGATATTTAAGTAATTTAGAAACTGGAAAAACAAGTCCAACATTAGAAAATCTCCGTATGGTCACGAACGCACTCCAAACGGATATAATTGGGATTCTTACAGAGGAAAAGAAAAGAAAAAGAATTATCCGGGAAAAAGAATTAGAGATTACTTACTTTGAAGAATATAACATGGAGATTAAATACATTGATTTTGGATATGATCCCCAGTTGTATGAAATTATAAAAATAAATCCGGGAGAGAGCGAAGAAGGAGCTTTCGCGAAGCATTTATACTCGGAAAATTGTTTTGTTGTAGAAGGGGAATTGACGGTTCAAATCGACGAAGAGGTATACAGATTGCATAAATTTGATTCCATATACATTCCAGAGAAGGTTTCTCACAGAATATGGAATGAGGGTGAGGAGCCAGCAATAAGTTACTGGGTTTATCATAGAAAATAAGATTGATACAGAAAAGAGGACACGGAATATTTAGAATGATAGCGGTGCTAACTTTAGCTTGTAATTCTGTGATATACCCTAATGTGATAACTTCATTAAAGGTTTCTGCCGCCGGAGAAGTAGAACGATTATTGGTTCTTCGGTCCGCACCAGTTGCGTTTGTTCTGTTTTCCTCATGGTAGGTATTTTATCAACAGGTGCGTCAATGTTATGTCGGGAGTGTTGGTTCCCTCAATTCCCTCTCTCCTTTTTTACATACTTCGGGCCGTCGTCTCTTGATTGCCGATCAGCAGGGCCGGACGGGACTGTCAACGAAGGCAACGCCGTTTATTTTATCGTTGATAATGGCGGGCGGCTCTGCTATATCGACATTACTTTTCCTCGTAGTTGAATTTTGAATAATCTAAAACAACCTTTATAATCAAAACCACATTGTTTTTTCTTCTCTCAAATTAGGCACGGCGCTGTTTTGATAGGGGTCGTAGTTGTTGATGTTACAGCCAAATTCCTTCAAAAAAGAAATGCGATTATCCTCTGTCCAGACAATCAAAGAAGTGCCGTCAAATTCTTCAATCCGGCCATCGGTCATTGTGTTTTTGAAATACCATTCAACAATCGTCTGATTGCCCTTGTGGAAATATTGCTTTATATCCCATGCCAGTACACTTCCGCGCGTATTCCATTCATCAAACCAATGTTTAACTTTTTCAGCACCAATATATTTAGGCCCCCAGCTTTCAATATAGGTAGCGTTTTCAGAAAAAATAGTTTGAATACCCAAGTCTGCCTTTTGAAGCCACATATCAAACCAAAGCCTTATTATCTGTTCTCTTTTTTCCATAAATACCACCCTCTATATTTAATGGCGTGTTGCCTGTTTTCGTAAAATCTATTATAGCACACACTTCCTATGCTTGCTATTCTTCTTAGTCTTTCTTTGGTATCTCTACATGGTAGTTGACATACTTCCCGACAGTGTCAGCCAAAACAATAGCTCCGTCATAGGTCTTCCCTGTTTTCACGGAATAGAGGCTCTTCACAATTTGACTAAACTATTTCAATCACATTTATCATAATAGAATAATAGAGGCAATACCTAAAACAAAAAATATTGCTCCGCCTACTCGTGTACTGATAATAAATAAAGATGTTGGTTCTCCGCATGAAACACTTTTCCAACCTTCTATAATATCATAGAATGTTTTAGGTGAAATCAGCATTATTAAACCCACTATAATAAAAACGATCCCTATTAAAATATACATTTGGCTATTCTCCCTTTCCAACTTGTGAACCTCTTATCAACTTAAATTATAGCACATTCTAAGATAGAAATATAGTCTATTCAGCATTCCGGCCCCCGGCTTTTACTGTCCTTAATCTTGCGAATACAATAGTCGATACATGGCGATTGCCCCGGTAGGGGCAACCGTCGCACTTCGGCGGGAAGCGGGGCAGTTCTGTTTGCGCTGCTTTTTCAGGTATTTTTCAATGTCAAATTCGTTTTTCTTGTCAAATTCGGACAGAAGACGATAATTCGGGTGTGTGGTAATATCAAACTTATCACTAAACGGGAGCACACCGCGTAGCTGCAAAATGCACTTGCTACCGTTCATGACGGCAATTTCATCTTGCGACATGGGTTCTTTGCCACAATGTCAAGTGATGAATTCAAAAATAGTTCTTTATTGCGACCTGCCAACTTTGGACACAAAAAGAGGTCAAGCCACATTGTAATAATTGACATTACAATGAAAGACTGCTATAATCCTTACAGAAAATGAAACGAGGATGTGAGGATAAGCAGTATGCAAATTTCAAGCCGGTTTACAATAGCGGTACACATTTTTTCCTGTATCGATACGTTTGAAAAAAGTGATAAGATTACCAGCGATTTTTTAGCAGGAAGTATAAATGTCAATCCGGTAATCATTCGCAGGCTCCTGTCGCAGTTAAAAGCGGCGGGGCTTGTCAACGTGCAGCGCGGCAGCGGTGGAGCGTCTATTGCAAAACCGCCGGAGCAGATTACTCTGCTTGACATTTATCGCGCAGTGGAGTGCATTGACAATGGGGAGCTTTTTCATTTCCATGAAAATCCGAATCCTGAATGTCCTGTGGGGCGGAATATCCACCGGATATTGGATGATAAATTGCTGCAGGTTCAGGAAGCGATGGAAAATGAACTAAAAAAAATTACCCTGGCCGATGTAATCCGAGATACACAGAAGTGTATTCGTGAAGATGATACACGGTCATAAACTCAATATTTCAAGCGGCCAGATACCCTATTGGGTGTTTGGCCGTTTTTTCTGCGTAATGACCTCCTGAAAAAATCAAAAAAATTTGATGTAACTATTGACATTACAATGAACCTGTGCTATACTGTCGTTGTAATCAAAAAGGTTACATTAAAATTCAAAATACAGGAGGTCTTCATCATGAAAGTTGCAGTTGTTTGCGCAAATGGAAGAGTTGGTACATTGGTTGTGAAAGAAGCGGTGGAGAGAGGGCTGGATGTTACGGCTGTTGTTCGGGAAGAAAACAAAACGGCGGCAAAGAATGTAATCCGGAAGGATCTGTTTGATCTGACCGCATCTGATCTGGAGGGCTTTGACGTGGTGGTTGACGCATTCGGCGCATGGAAGGAAGAAGAGCTTCCGGGCCACAGCAAGTCCCTGAAGCATCTGTGTGATATCCTTTCCGGTACAAAAACCCGCCTGGTGGTGGTCGGCGGCGCCGGCAGCCTGTATGTGAATCCGGAGCACACCGCGGTGGTTAGCGACGGACCGGACTTCCCGCCCCAGTTCCTGCCTCTGGCTAAGGCGCAGGGCAAAGCACTGGAAGATCTTCGGGAACGCAGTGACGTCCAGTGGACGTTCATCAGTCCTGCGGGAGATTTCCAGGCGGATGGCGAGCGCACCGGCGAATACATTCTGGCCGGCGAGGAGCTGACATTGAACAGCCGCGGAGAGAGCATCATCAGCTACGCAGACTATGCCATCGCTATGGTAGACGAGATTGTCAGCGGAAATCACATTAAACAGCGTATCAGCGTTGTAAGAAAATAATATCTGTGGTTCTGACTGCTTACAGGCAGTAGAAATAAAAAATGAAGGAGGACATCACCATGTCAGAAGTAGCAAAGTTTTTAGAGGCAAATCCGGTACAGTACCTGGCCACTGTAGGCCGCGACGGAAAGGCAAAATGCCGTCCGTTCATGTTCAGCTTTGAGAAGGACGGAAAGCTGTGGTTCAACACCGGTAATATGAAGGATGTTTACAAGGATATGCAGGCAAACCCCAACGTGGAAATCTGCATTTCCTCCCCGTCCTACGAGTGGATTCGCATCAGCGGCAGGGCCGTTTTTGTGGATGACCGTGCCATCAAGGAAGCTGCCCTTGAGAACCCCATTGTAAAGGGCAACTACCAGACCGCCGACAACCCGGTTTTCGAGGTGTTCTATCTGGCGGACGCAAAGGCAGTGATTGCAGACTTCTCCGGCAACCCGCCCAGAGAGTACGACTGCTAATCAGCCAGACTTCTCGAACAAAAGAAACCTATCTTCGGGGCATGGTGAAATTCCCGACCGGCAGTAGAGTCTGCGAACCGCACAGCGGCCGAAACGGTGTGATTCCGTTACCGACGGTATAGTCCGGATGAAAGAAGATATGAACAGAGTTCCCCGCAGACGCCCATCTGCGGGGATTCTCTTAATCCCATTCATATCTCGCAAGGAGTATTATGAATACAATCAATCAAACGATAACGAAAAGAACAACATCAATTTTGCACGTAAGAACGCTGACAATGACGGCAATGCTTGCCGCAGTCGCCTATATTTTTGCTTTTATCGAGTTTCCTGTTCCACTGACCCCTTCCTTCGCAAGAATGGATCTGTCAGACCTTCCGGCTCTGATTGGCGCCTTTGCGTTTGGCCCGATTGCCGGAGTTGCCATTGAACTTGTAAAAAATGCCCTGCAGCTCTTTACCACTTCTACCGGCGGAATTGGAGAACTGGCGAATTTTATCATGGGTGCGTCCTATGTATTTACTGCCGGGCTTATTTATAAACATCATAAAACAAAAAAATACGCATGGATTTCCTGTGTGATCGCCAGTATCGTCATGGGCGTCATGGCTGCTGTTATAAACTATTTTGTTTTGCTGCCGCTGTTTGAGCAGTTTATGCCGGTGGAGCAACTGATTGCTTCTTTTTCTGAATTTATTCCTTTTATCAGGACAAAGCTGGACGTGGTGCTGTACAATGCGTTTCCCTTTAATCTTCTGAAAGGACTGGTAATCAGCGCAGTTACCATGTTGATTTATAAAAGAATCTCGCCGGTTTTAAAAGGCGCTAAGTAAAACGCAGGAGGTATTTTTTATGGATGCAAAAGACTATCTTTCTTTTCTTGTTCACGAAATCCACACAACCGTTGTGGCGACGGCGGATGATGACGGGAAACCTGTTACCTGCGCTGTCGATATGATGGACTGTGATGAGAGCGGCCTGTATTTTCTCACCGCCAAAGGCAAGAGTTTTTATGAGAGACTGAAAAAGCAGGGCTATCTTTCCCTGACCGGTATCAGGGGTAAGGATACCATGACCAGCGCCGCCGTCTCCGTGCGGGGCAAGGTGCGGGAGCTTGGCGGACAGAAGGCAAAAGAATTGTTTGACAAAAACCCATATATGTACGAAATCTACCCTACGGAGGAATCCCGCAGTGCGATCCGGGTATTCCAGCTGTATGAAGGAACCGGGGAATGGTTCGACCTTTCCAAAAAGCCGGTGGAACGGGCGGAGTTTCAGTTTGGCAGCGCAAGAGAAGTCCGCGAAGGGTATTTTGTCACGGACAAATGTATCGGCTGTAAGCTGTGCTATTCCAAATGTCCGCAGAAGTGTATTGACATCAGCGTGAAACCAGTGGTTATCAATCAAAATAACTGTCTGCACTGTGGGAACTGTTTTGAAATCTGCCCTATGAGGGCCATAGAAAAGAGGGGATAGCATGACGCAGACAGAACGACGGTTGTTTTTGATAACAGAGCTGCTCCAGGAGCACCCGGAGTATCGAGACATAGAAATACCGGAAAATACCCTGGAACAAAAAAATCTGTTGCGGTCACTGTTGAATGTCCGTATGCCGAAACCGGCGGATAACAATTTCCTTCAAATACAGGATGCGTATTTACAGGAGGAAACTGTACGGAAGGGGATCACAGACCTTGCGGACCTGATGCCGGTGCAGGAGGGTCTGTATCTCTGGCAGGGAGATATTACCACCTTAAAATGTGACGCCATTGTCAACGCAGCCAACAGCCAGATGCTGGGCTGCTTCGTTCCCTGCCACGGCTGCATCGACAATGCCATCCACACCTATGCGGGCGTACAACTGCGCCTGGCCTGTGCTGAATTTATGGAAGCACAGGGCCATGAGGAACCAACCGGTCAGGCGAAAATCACTCCGGCCTATAACCTCCCCTGCCAATATGTTCTGCACACAGTGGGGCCGATCATCCACGGCAGGTTGACAAAGCGGGAGGAAGAACTGCTGGCCTCCTGCTACCGTTCCTGCCTGGAGCTTGCAGAGGAAAACGGCGTGAGGAGCATTGCGTTCTGCTGCATTTCCACAGGTGAATTCCATTTCCCAAATGAGCGGGCGGCGGAAATCGCCGTGGAGACAGTAAAAGCATATAGGAAGGAAAAACGAAGCAGAATCGAGGTGATATTCAATGTTTTTAAGCAAACGGATTACGAAATCTACCGGGACTTACTCGGATAATATAAACCGTCTCCGAGAAGAAATGGAAACAGCTGATGCCATTCTCATCGGTGCGGGGGCGGGTATGTCCACCTCGGCAGGACTGACCTACTCTGGCGAGCGGTTTTACCGTTATTTTTCCGATTTCCATGAGAAATACGGGATGGACGATATTTACTCCGGGGGGTTTTATCCTTATGAAACACTGGAGGAATACTGGGCCTGGTGGAGCCGCCACATTTATTACAATCGTTACGATGTACCGGCAGGCAAGCCTTATACTGATCTGTTGGCACTTGTGAAGGATAAGGATTACTTCGTCCTGACCACAAACGTGGACCATCAGTTTCAGTTGGCCGGGTTCGATAAAAAGCGGCTGTTCTACACCCAGGGAGATTATGGACTTTTTCAGTGTTCCAAGCCCTGCTGCCAAAAGACGTGGGATAACGAGGATGCAGTGAGGGAAATGCTGGTGGCTCAGAAAGATATGCGTATACCGTCGGAATTGATTCCCCGCTGCCCGGTATGCGGCGCGCCCATGACGGTGAACCTTCGCAGCGATATGACCTTTGTGCAGGATGAGGGCTGGTATGCGGCCTCTGAACGGTATGATGATTTTGTGCGACGGCATGAGAATCTTCATCTTCTATATCTGGAATTGGGGGTAGGAGCCAACACGCCGGTGATTATTAAATATCCTTTTTGGAAAATGACCTATCAAAATTCAAGAGCTGTTTATGCCTGCATAAATCTATCCGATATGTACTGCCCGAGGGAAATTCAAAGACAAAGCATCTGCATTGAAAAAGACATAGGAAAGACGTTGAATACACTACTTGCATAAAGAAAGCCCTCTCCGGTATTTGGAGAGGGCTTCGCTGTCCTTATGCTGCAATCTCCGGGATTTCCCCGACAAAGTTATAAACAATCCTAACTTCCTGCACCTTCTGGCCGTCAATCTTTTTGACCTCACCGATCAGCACCTTATGAATGAGCCGATGCAGCACCGTTTCGTTCAATTCTTCAATGGCTGCATACTGCCGGATTTCCCGGATAAAAGTGCGGACGTCGCTTTCCTGCTCGTCACCGTGGCGCATCAGCTCCGACAATTCCCTCACCTGCCGCTGGTTCGCTTCC
>JBKTKK010000025.1:0-17122 GCA_047242405.1 Lachnospiraceae bacterium
TCTAAATGCCATTTTCCAATATAAGCCGTACGATATCCATTGTCTTTTAAAACATTAGCAATACAAGTTTCTTGCGGCTTTAACATAACCTTTTCTTCCAAACCGATTTTGCAATTTGTCCACATACCAACGCTAAATGGGTATTTTCCTGTCATCAAAGAAGCACGATGGGGAGAACAAAGCGGATAGGTACTATAAGCATGGTCAAATACTTTACCTTCTTCCGCAAATTGATCCATTGCAGGTGTACATACCTGATCCTCATGGCGGTATCCTATTGCATGTGCACGCCACTGGTCTGCAAAAATATATAACAGATTTGTTTTCATAAAACTCCTTTCTTGCATTACATAATATCTAAAGTGACTCTAAACATTCCTATATGAACAACTTAGCACAGCGTGCGACTGCCCCTTCCATGACAGTAGCTCGCGTCTATCTATAACCCCAATTTATAATGTAATTGTTCCCTCTGTCCCTTCAAAGTCAACCGTTATGAGGCGACCATCCACTAGACTTACTTTTATCGGACCATATCCTCCACATCCAAAAGAATCGGCAAACATAATCTTGTTAATTGGAAATAATTCTTCATCCGTCCATTCTGAACTATCTGACTTGTAAAGAATAGCACTAATCTTTGCATAAGCGCGATATTCATAATACTTTTCTTGTCTGCTTTCCCCATAAGCGACAAAACTATTATTAGATATCGGATTTATCCCCTGTCTATTTTTTACTCCCAATGAATCAAATCCTGTATAGGTTACAAAAGCGGTCTGACCAAGGTCTGATTTTATTATTATAGCCTTCGCTCCCTCTTTTTCCCTTTCTTCTATCTGTACCGTTTTATCATCTGGAACGGAATAACCGCCCAGTGTTAATGTAAAAGGCTTATCTGGAAGATGGACCCTATCAACACGAATCATTCCATTTTTTACTGTAAAGTCGGCTAAATCAATGTAAGATTTATCCTGGAATGTGAATTCAAAATCAAAGAATTCTCTGCGGTACAAAACCCCATTACGAGCACCGCCATAAAATAATACGTTTGGAATTTGTGCTTTTTCCTGATGATTATATTTTAAACTATACTGCATTGACTCCACACCACCAAAGTCAAAATCTTCCCAAGGATACGCGCTATGAAATCCTAATCGCATATACGCATTTAAGGATGGATTGTCTTTTTTCATAAGTATTTTTGCTGTACGAAACTGGGTTGCCCCTGAATCTGCAAAATTATCCACAACAATTCCCGGTCCATTCCATACGCTCGTATGTACTTCACTTTGCTTTAACTTATCCCAAACACCATTCGTTTCTTTTTCCGTCCAGAAAGGATGATCTTCTGGAAGATAAAGACATATGAATGAATTTGCTATCCATGCAGGACTCGCAGCACAGCTATAGCTTTGTACCATTGGTCCAAATGGGCCATAAAAACCAATACATAATATGTCATTCACAAAACATTCTTCTTTTTGTGCAAACTGCAGTGCTGCACCTGAAGTAATACGGCGCGCTAACCCTGGGTCTGCCTTCGGATTTTTTAGGAAGAAGTTTCCTGCAAGGGGCGAAGATGCAGCATTTCTATAAATCCCACTTCTTCCCCACATCGTTACGTGGGCGTCTTTATCAAACATGTTTGCATATTCTTCTACCAACTCTCCAGAATACTGTTCAAATTTTTCTGCAATATAAGGCTCTTCCTCATATCCATACCATGTATTCCATAAAGGTGCATAAACGTGGAACGCCCATGGACAGTAATAATCAAATAGATGTCCATCCCGGTACCAGCCATCTCCTGCATAATAAGCAACAATTGCAGCTGCATGATCCCGCATCATATCTTTATCAATTGCATAACCTTCATGATGCAAGAATGCAAGAATCAACATATTGAATAGTCTCCAGTTATGATGACTCGTCTTTGCATGTCCGAAGTTCGATAAATAAGCTGCAATTAGATCTTTCTCTTCCTTTGTGTAATCATCCCACAGAACTTTTCTACACTCCATTAGACAAATAGCTAATGTTGCACACTCACAAGTATGCTGGAATACCAACTCTCCATTGGATCCAGAGGCAATAATTTCTTCCACTTTCATAAGGTAATTTGGATTGCCAGGTGTAACCGATGCGAGTATTTGTTTTTTATAATACTCTTTCATGGAATAGCCACAAACAGTAGCATCTGGTTCATTATATAACAACGGAGCAGCAATTAATAACGTTCTTGCTAAACCTTCAAATCGTTCTGCAGCAAGCCTCCATATCGGACCATCAGGTCTAGGATAGCTAATATCAAACTCATTTCTAGGCATAATAATGGGATCGTCAATTTTTTCAACGTGAGAAAATATACCCTCCAAGTAGAAATGGCATAAATCAAGCCAATGTTTGCGATTCATTCCTGTATAAGGACTTAATTCATAATCTGGATGATTTACAGTAAACTTCATAGATCTTTTCCTTTCTTATCCCTACCAATATCAATTGATTACCAATAAGGATTCCACTCGTCTAAAGAACGGGTAAGCGCTTCCATATAGAAATAATCGCCCCAAGTATTACATTCATCTACCCCTCTATTTGTACAACTATTTTCCTTAGAATCTCTCGCATAGGTACCATGTAAGAGTAATCCATTGGACTTTTTAGGGTCGCGATTTGCACAATGATCAATGAGGGCCCGTAGCATCTTGTCTGCAGCCTCGGTATACTTTCCTGCTATTTCTTCATCCAGGTAAGGTGCCATCTCATAAATCCCACAAATTGCAATTGCGGATGCAGAGGAATCACGTGGTTCGTCACTTCCAGTATCAAAGTCAAAATCCCAATAAGGAACTAAGTCATCGGGTAGATGTTCTATAAAGAAATCCGTAACTTGACAGAATAATTCAACATAGGAAGGATCTTTTAAGTAACGATAACTAAGGGCGATACCATAAATCCCCCAAGCTTGCCCCCTTGCCCATGCGGAATCATTTCTGTTCCCCTGATGGGTTACACCATATGCAGGTTTACCGGTATGCATATCGATAAAGTACGTATGATAGGTGGAATGATCTGGACGAACAACACATTGCATAGCCGTTTTTATATGATTTTGTGCTTTAACTGCATAACTTACATCACCCGTTACTTCTGTCGCCCAGTATAAAATGGGCAGGTTTAATAAACAGTCTATAATAAGTCTGTACTCTGTTGGTTCATTGACATTTCCCCATGCCTGTAAAAAGGAACCATTTTCCCGATATCTTTCCGCTAAGTGGTCCGCTGCCATAATAGCAGCGTCCTTCCCTTTTTCATTTCCTAACACTTTATAAGCAGCTACACAAGAAAGGCTGAATAAAAATCCCATATCATGATGGTTCACATCAATTTTATTTTTAATGCGATTGTAAAAACTATCTACCTGTATTAAAGCCGCATTTTTAAATTTTTCATCTTTTGTTGCTTCATATGATAACCATAATACACCAGTCCAAAAACCAGTTGTCCACTCTACATTTTCGGATTTTTTATAAAATTGATTTTCGCTGTTCGAATATGGAAAAAAGTCTGTAAAGTCTTTTAAATCTGCATCTACAATATTTACCGCATCCATGAATGCCTGCCTTCTTAACTCAACGGTAGTACCATTATAGTTTTTTAAAGAATCAAAAGTCTGTGCCATCGCAACCTCCCTCTATTATCCCTTTATGCCGCTGGCAGCAACACCTTCTACAAAGAATTTCTGACAGCACAGGAATACGATAATTACTGGAATTAAGGAACAAACACTTGCAGCCATTATCCAAGCATAATCTGCACCGTATTGAGAGATAAACATACGAATCCCTAACTGAAGTGTTTTCTTTTCTTTTGTCTTTAAGTAAATAAGTGGCCCCATAAAATCATTCCATACGTTAACGAATGTAAATATCGTCAATGTCGCCATAGCTGGTTTGCCAAGAGGTAAGATAATACGGGAGAAAATGCCATATTCACTAAGACCATCGATACGGGCCGCCTCACACAGTTCATTTGGTATACCCATATAAAACTGACGAATTAAGAACACACCAAATGCAGAGAATGCTTGCATCAAGATTAATCCTAAATGTGTATCTGCCAATTTTAAGTTTGAAACAATTATAAACTGAGGAACCATATATACTTGCCATGGAATTGCAATCGTTGTTACATACATTAAGAATATTGCATTCTTCCCCTTAAAGTTTGTCTTTGCAAAACCATAGGCTGCAAAACAGCTTGTAAAAAGCTGAATGATTGTCGTAATTATTGTTATTTTTGCCGTATTCGTAAAAAATGTGAATAGAGGCAGTTTCTTCCAAATGATTTGATAATTATTCCATGCCGGTTCTTCTACGATCCACTTCATTGGAACCGAGAAAACATCCTTGTTAAGCTTTAACGAAGATATCACCATCCAGTAGAAGGGAATTAACATGAAAATGGATGTAACAATTAATACGACGTATAGTACTATTTTTGATACTTGTTTTTTCTTATTCATCACACGTCTCCTCCCTTACATGTAGCTAACCCATTTCTTTTCACCTCTGAACTGAATCAGGGTAATTACTAATACAACAGCAAATAAAACCATAGCAGCTGCACTAGCTGTTCCAAATTGCCAACTTACAAATGCTTTTTCATAAATATAGTTTACTAATACTTTTGTTGAGTTACCTGGTCCACCGCCAGTCATGACATAGATTAAGTCGAATACCTTAAAACATTGAATCGTTAACATAATTAAGACGAAGAATGTTGTTGGAGTTAGCATTGGTATCGTGATATAGCGAAGTTTCTCACGCGCATTTGCACCATCAATACTTGCAGCTTCATAAAGAGAACTGTTAATCCCTTGTAAGGCAGCCAAATAAACGATCATATAATATCCCATATATTTCCAAATGCTTACTATAACAACGGAAACCATTGCCCACTTTGTGGAAGCAATCCAACGAGGTGGATTACTCATACCAATAAACTTTAAAAACTCATTAATCGGTCCAAAATCTGGTTGAAATAATAAATTCCAAACTGCACCAACTGCCACTAGAGAAGCTACATAAGGGAAGAAATATGCGGTACGGAACACTGCAATCCCCTTAAGTTTACTATTTAATAACACAGCCAGTAATAGAGAAAGCACCAATGTAATCGGTACGGTCATAATTGCATAGGTTAAAGTATGTGCAAATGACTGACGAAACACCTCATCACCGAAAATCTGTACAAAATTTTGTAATCCCACAAACTTCATTGGATTTTTAGATCCATCCCATTCCATTAAACTTAATACGAGGGAAAAACATACTGGCAAAAATACAAATATTCCATAACCTATGAGGTTAGGCAAAATAAAAGAGTATCCAATTGCATTTTGCTTTAAGATTTTCTTTTTTCTCGTTGTCAAACCACTCATTACATATCCTCCTACTCTTTTTACTAATTTCAATACATATTTAGCCACAAAAAGGACGCCCTCCACTGCTTGCAACTGTTTACCTACAAGTATTTCAGAGGCGTCCTTTTGCTTCCGGATTACTCTATTCTCCGATTAATCACCAGCCTTTAATTTCAGCTACACGTCTTTGAATTTCAGCAATCCCTTCATCTACATCTCTTTCGCCAATCATAATTAAGTCGTGTTCTTCTTCTAACACTTTCTTAATTTCTTCAATCTTTGGATCAATTGGACGGTCAAATACAAAGTTTGTATACTTTAATGCTTCTACGTTACTTTCTTCTTGTGGGAAGAACTCTGCCGTTGTAATTGTCTTTAATGTTTCATCTGTCTGAATATTTGTAAATACACCCTCTTTTGCAAGTATGTTTGCAGCTTCTTCAGAAGATGCAAATTTTAAAAATTCCCAGGATAACTCTGGCTCATCTGTGTATGCACTAATCGCTACCGGCGTTATGGCACCAACGGTGTATCCAGCTTCCGTATTATCTGGATGTGGAATTGTTGCTACGCCCCAGTTAAAATCAATTTCCCCATCTGCCTGTGCCTGCATTAATGTAGCAATAAACCATGTTCCCATAGGCATCATTGCTGTTTGTTGATTTTTAAATACAGATGAATAATGAAGATTGGCTGTTTTTAAGGTTGTGTAATCTTGTATGTATCCGTTTTTCTGTAATTCAAGCGCATCCTTATACCAATCGCTCAAAAAGCTATAATCTTTTTCTACAACCGTATGTTCTCCATCCTGTACAGCCCAGTTAGTTACCAATGCCTGCCATGTATGGTTATGTGTACCGAATACTTTGTTCGATCCTTCTCCTGATGTCATTTTTGCTGCTAAATCATAGTACTCATCCCAAGTCATATCATTGGATGGATATTCCACACCTTGTGCATCAAATAAATCTTTATTGTAGTATAAAACATACCAATCAGAACGATAAGGTAATGCATAAGAAGTACCATTATATTGAAGCTGTTCAAAAGCGCCCTTATAAACACTCGTATCGAACCCATCTTTTTTAATAAAATCATCAATTGAAAGAAGTTGTTTCTTATCCGCCATTTGAAGCAAGCTTCCCATATCCTTTACCCAGATAATATCAGGGTCTGATTGTGCAGCTGATAAACTAACTCCAAGCGAGTTGTTATACTCATCCGCTGATGTGTCATTGACTTTAATTTCTACATCTGGGTATTTCTTTTTAAATGCTTCAATTACCACGCGGAATTGTGGAGATGTTTCATTATCCCATGTTGTAACAGTCAGGCTACCAGATAGCTTATCACCATTTGCTGTTGTATCATCAGTGCCCTGTGTACTATTTTCTGTGCCCTTCGATCCACCGGCAGCTGTCGTTTCTTTCCCATTATCCCCACTCCCACATGCCGCTAAAGTAGAAATTACCATAGTAGTTGCTAGCGCCCCCGCCATTGCTTTTCTCCATTTCATAATTCATACCTCCTGTACTTGTGTTGGACACTTATCTTGTATCCTTAACCATGGCTATATCGTAACAGAGTATAAGAAAAAGATAAATCAAAGATTTTTATAATTCTATTACTATCTTTTATTGGAGCATAAAAAAAATATAGTATTTTCATATTTCTATTACTATTTTCATCTTACTTGTTTTTTGTGTGGACAGAGAAAGAATAAACATGTAAAATTATAAAAGGCTGGTATTTTTTATGCAATACAACCAAACGCAGGCAAAATCATAGCTAAATCTATAACGGATAAGGTGTTTTATGATAAAATATCCCGACTATTTTATGCATTTTTTCACCATATTTTCTATAATATTTAATTATTAGCTATAATTCTTCATAATCAATACATCATAATTAACTTTTTCAAATGGGAGAGAGAAAAATGCAACACGAAAAGAACACCAACGTCATTTAAGAGCAAATTAATTGTATAACTTAATAATCGTTATTGGCATCGCATCCTTTATTAGTTTTTACAATTATCATTCTTATAGAAAAGACGTAATCGAAACTGAAAAAAAGAATTCCCTTGACCGCGTACAAAATATTTCCAAAAGCTTAGAAACTGCATACAATGAAATGTTAAACATTGTGCTAAACTGTACCGAACGAAATTCGATGTTTTTAAGTATGGCCAAACAACACCGTGACACAGCGGCAGGCAAGTATATTCGCATTTATGCATCTGATATTTTAAGAGATTATTGTGTGGTTTCTGGATACAACAAGTATATAGCTAAAATTATTCTCTATATTAATGTGCCTCCAAAGGGGGACGTTTCTGGAGAAGAAATCATCCTACAAAATGGCTTTATCAGTGGTGAAGCCTCCGATATTCAAAACTTAATGGCAACAGAATGGTTTTTCGATCTATTAAATGAGGATACAACCAATTACCAATTATCTTTAGTAGACTCTCCTTTTAAATATATGAAAAGTCAAAAGTTTCTTCCACTCATACGCCCCCTTTCTAATAATTCAGGACAATCCGTGGAAGATGCTTGGGTCTTTTTAGGAATATCTACTCGTCTATTTGATAATCAGTTGGCCGAATCACCTACGGAAAAGCCTACTGCAATTATAACTGCCGATGGGACATGCGTTAGCTCTGTAAATATGAGTCAACCCGTTTCAAATGCACTTGTCGCAGAACTCCAAGCGAAAGAATATGGAGGCGGAACATTTACCTATAAACTTGGTAAAGAAGATTATATCGTATCCTATTACAAGCAATTACGTAGTGGCTTAATAAGTTATGAGCTATTGCCACTTCATTCATTGTCTATTGATAAAAGAACAATATTACAAACCATTACATTTATCTTCTTATCCAGTTTTGCCATTGGCATTTCGCTTTCCCTAATTATTTCCTCTCACTTAGGGAAACCAATAAGTCGATTAGTGTTCTGTTTAAGTGAAATAGCAAAAGGAAACTTTACACCAGACCCTAGTATCGAAACGGATGATGAAATTGGTATCATCGGGAAGCAAATAAATGTCATGAGCACACAAATTTCAACCCTTATGGAAAGTCGTCTGGAAACAGAAAAGGAAAAACGACATCTAGAAATAAATATGCTGCAGGCACAAATTAATCCCCATTTTCTATATAATACTTTAGATTCGATTAAGTGGATTGCAACAATGCAAAAAAGCAGCGGGATTGTTTCCATTGTAACCGCTCTATCGTCCTTATTAAAAAATATGGCCAAAGGATTCAATGAAAAGGTTACGTTGCAACAGGAAATTAACTTCGTCAATGATTACATTATTATTGAGAAAATACGTTATATTGAACTTTTTGATGTTGATATAGCGATCGAGGATGAACGATTATCAAATGCAAAAATAATTAAATTAACGTTACAACCACTCGTAGAAAATGCAATATTTAGCGGCATAGAGCCAAGTGGTCGACAAGGTTTGATTAAGATAAGGGCATATTCCGATGATCGGAATCTTTATATTGTTGTAGAGGACAATGGCATCGGAATAAGCAAAGAAAATATAACCAAGTTATTAACGAATACAGACCGTATTACGAAAAGCAATATGAGTGGAATTGGGCTTCCTAATGTTGAACGGCGTCTTAAATTAGTTTATGGAGAAGAATATGGTTTGACAATTGAAAGTAAAATGGATGAATACACACGTATTACGATAAAAGCTCCATTAGAATTTGATGAATAAATATATGAAAGTGGGGGGGATTTCTTTGTATCGAATAATTTTAATAGATGATGAACCACTTATCTTAGCAGGAATCGCTTCTTTAATCCATTGGGAGGATTATGATTGCACCATTGTAGGCAAGGCAACAAACGGGCCGAACGCGCTTCAAATGATAACCGAGTTAAGACCTGACATCATTTTTACTGATATTCGTATGCCGGTAATGAATGGACTTGAGTTAATCGAAAAATGTAAGGAGGCCGGATGTGACTTTTCTTTATTGTATTAACGAATCTAGAAGAGTTTTCCTTAGCAAAACAAGCCCTTACTTTAGGTGCCAGTGAATATCTTGTTAAATTAAATTTAACGGATGCCCTAATAAAGGCATTAGAATCCGCTAAAAAAGTATTGACCAAAAGCTTGCAATAATAAGACAACTGTATTGGATACATTGCTCGCATCAAATTCAGAAGAACTAAGGAAAACATTCTTTCAAAATATTTTATCCAAACGTTTTCTATCATCGGGAGAACCGAAAGTGACCCCCCTTGATGAGAAAGAAATTATGACTGCAAATACTTTGCATATATCAAAAGATTATCAACATACTTTTATTTTAATGCTTTCCATCCGAAATATTGAAATTTACTTTGATTCGACTGGTGAAGTAACTGAATTACGGGGCATTGTAAGACAGGCTGGAGATATCATTAGTGGCATTTGTAAGCGATATTTTCACGCCTATACCATATTAGATGATAAGAATAGCCACTTTACTATTATATGTTCTTCCAAAAAACCAGAGAATTATAAGGAAGATTTCCAATCCTTTTGCAACAAAATAAATATTGCTCTAAAAACTTACTTCGAACTTACTGCTATATTTGGGGTTAGTAAACCGGTGGATACTTTAGGTGGATATCCACTTGCACTCTACCAAGCGGAAGCTGCTTTAGATTCTTATTATTATGATTCCTCCTCTTCCGTAATATTTTATAATAACCAACAAATACATAAGTCGATAGCTAGAGATTTTAACATTAATTTTTTGAAAAAGGACCTAACTGCCTCTATACAGCAAAATGATAGTGTAAAGTTAAAAGAAATTTTCGATCAAATTATTGATTTATTTACAACTTGCAAACCATCAAAGGCACATGCTACAAGTGCATGCATGAACATATATACATTCCTCTATAGCTTTTTTGAAGAAAAGGAAGAGTATTATAAAGATATTTTTCCATATACCATTAACATAGCAGAACAACTTAGTCGTTTTAACAGTTTACAAGAAATAAATGCTTGGTTAGCTAGTTTTTGTGCAAAGATATGCAAGTTGTTAGATGATCGAAAAAATACAAAATCCGATAAAATCGTAGATATGGCAAAAAAATACATAAGTACACACTATACAGAGAAATTGACCTTAGCATCCATTGCAGATGTATTAAATATAAGCCCCGGTTATTTAAGCAGCAATTTTAAAAAGTTTACAAATTCTACCCTTTCTGATTATATTGCCTTTGTCAAAATTGAAAAGGCGAAAGAACTCATAGATCAACATGAATACCTTATGTATGAAATTTCAGGAATGTTAGGATTTGAAAATCCCTACTATTTTAGCAAAGTTTTCAAAAAAATGACTGGTATTTCCCCTCGCGAATATGAATCCTCTTAAGCGTAATAATAAAAATGTACTATGCCAAAATGGCATAGCACATTTTTCTATTTTATCACCGCTTTATTTATTTCATTTTCGATCCGTTTATCATATTGCTGATTAATCCACAAATTTGTTAATAATGTAACTGACTCTTCGAAGGACGCATATCCAAAATCTTCTCTTTCTAAAACGACCGCAACTCCGTATGTCGTACCTTCTTTTCCCTCTTCTGTTAATTCACCCTCTTTCGCATTTTTACATAACTTAGAGAGCCACTCAAGTTGGGTATTATCCTTACCTATTTCATTTGTATTGAATGAAATTTCATTATAAGCCAACGCCACACCCGTTTCTCCTTCTATCTCTGCTAAGATAGATTCGGGTTTGCTTTTACTTGTCCATTTCCTCCTTAGTAAATTCCAGGCATCATCAAGGCCATCTGGGCGTTCTTGTACTGACATACTAGAATAGAAAAATAATCCAACTTTCGCTTTATAACCAAGATCAAACCAACTCTTATCTTGCGTTTCATATATTTTTTTTAAATCTGTTTCTGTTGGTTTTAATTCTCCTTCTAACAACACTTCTTTTAAATCATCCACAAGTTCGGTCTGCGTTTTTGATATATATTCCATAATGCCATACTGATCCGGACCATAGTTTATTCCGTCTCCGTCTGCTCTATTTTCATTTTCTTTCATCAAATCTTTTTCCATATCTTTTAATGTGATTGCCACATCAATCCCATTTTCTTTTGCTATAATTCTAGCCAATGTATCAGAAATCAATTGGTCTTTCGCCTCATTCTCTAATACATCTTGCGGAATCTCACCGTTAAAACTTTTCTTCCAAAATCCTTTTTCATTGGAGTCTGCTTTATATTTCGAGTAAAAATATGAAGTAACTTTAGCTTTCTTATCATTTTGATATAAATCAAAATGTTCCTCACTAATTTTATAGCCATTAACTGTAAATGCAGTCTTAGGCAGTTTCACATAGACAATGATCCCGACCGCAACAAGAATCATACATGATATTATCGTGATCTCAATCCACTTATTTTTTTTCATTCTGCCTCCCCAAATTTTTAAAACTGCTGCAAATGATAGCTTGCTAATTTGCAGCAGCATCATTATCCCATATAACTTTAATTTTGTAACTTCTTTAATCGTTTTGGCAAGTAAAACCGCTTTTTCTTAACTCCATACTTCTTCTCCTTGATTAAAGGTTACTCTTCTCTCTTTCTTCTTACCAAAACAACACTTGCGCCACCAACGATTGCAATAACCGCCATCATTCCCCATACACCAGCCTGCATAGGATCTCCTGTTGGAGGGTTTGTCGTAGAATCTGTAGATTCTACAACAGATGTTGACTCATCGCTAGATTCTGTTGGAGCTTGGGTTGATTCTTCTGTAGGTTCCACGGTTGATTCCTCGATGCTATTCTTTAAAATTTCATACGCATCATTTAATTCTTTCACCATATTATCAATGGTTTCTTGGTCTGCTGTTGTCAATTCTTCATCGTCCAAAATGGCTACTGCACGATCATACACTTCCTGGAAGACAGCTAATTCCTCTTTTCCATATTGGGATAAATCATCTTTATTTATCGTTTCTATTATCGTTCCTAGTGCTGTTTTATCTGCCTGAACCATGTCAAGTAAAAACATAGCATTTGTTAATCTTTCGTATGCATTCATAACTTCTTCACTGGAAGCAAAATCATTTGCTAATACAGTACCAGCTTGCTCATATGCTGCCATATATTCATTTTTAGCACTTGGAATCAACTTATCTACTGAATTGTCTTCCATATACTTTGTTGCTTCATCATATACGAATTGTAAACCATCCTTATCTGCTTTTTCCACTAGGGTAACTGTAACGGCGGCAGTTAACGAATCCGGATTCTTATATTCCGGATAATTTGTTAAATCAAAATGGCCCACATAAGCATAATCTCGTGCTACATTTTCATTATAAGCTGGTTCTGGGAACCAATATTGTATTGGCAATTCTACCTCACTATTATCATCTAAAATAGCAATTGCACTCGTTGGAAGACCGAGGTCTTCTTCTTTCGTACCTACTAGGGCACGAATGGCACCAAAACTTTTAACACTAGTAATTTTCTTTGCAGCGGCTTTAACTGTAACGGTGGCAGTTATTGGTAAAGAAACACCATCTGCCTTACCTTCTACCGTAAATACATTTCCTTCTTGTGAATAAAGGTTTGGATCAATGGCGTTCCAATGCACATTTACTTCTTTTGTCGTATCATTCGAATACGTTACAGTTACCGTTTCCGGAAGAACAGGCGCTTCGAATGCCTGGGTAGTTACTTCTACAGCCTCCACTGATTTTTCATACACATTTGATATTTCCATAACTGGTGCATTGCTACTTTCTTTTGATGCAAAATCAAATCCAGAGTTATCGCCACTTGCAAAAATACCATTATTAAATACCCCAATTAAGAATGAAAATTCTGTTTTTCCAGAGCGTTTTACATAATCGGTTATATCAATTTCAAGTATGTTACCGTTATCCATGATGTTACTATTTACATACTCTTTATCATTCATAACAATTGGTGTGTTATTATTAATTTCTGGGGCATTGTCCCATGTTACCTTATTTTCTGACCAGTCAGAAGATACATCATAGATACGAACCAAACGTGACTGATCACGTTCTGGATTATTCCACCCATAGTTGGCATCTTTGTCGTAACGGGTTACATATAACTTTAAGACAATTTTTGTTGCTTCATCTAATAATTCTTGATTGTTACTTAAATTAAATTTTAATAAAGAACGGCGGTTATAACCTGCTGCATTTGCATTCTTTACTTTTAGTACAGCATCTTTACCATAGTTTGTAGTTGGATTTCCTTTTTGGATAAATGCGTCCTCGCTTGCTACAATTTCACTTGTCGTCTGCCCATCGCCAACTTTACCTATTACTGTTACGCGAGCAATTGCCTCTTGTTTTAAACCTTGAATGGTACCCTTAACTTCAAAATTTCCAGCTTGGTTATAACTTGAAGCATCTACCTTATCCCAAGTTACATCCATTTCCATTTCGAAATCATTTGTAAACTTAACTGTAACTTGTTTTGGAAGCTGTGGATAAACACCAGCATAAGTAGTAACTTCCGGAGAAATAATTTCTTTTGCTGTATCTGTTACGATAACTGTTGCCTTTGCTTTATTTGTGATTCCTTGTAAAGTACCTTCTAAGTGAATCGTACCAACTGTACGAAGTTCTTCTTCTGTAATCGGATCCCATGTCACTGGATAGGCAACTGGTTCACTTCCCTCTGTGAAAATCACATTTACTTTTGATGGAAGCTCGGGCATATCACCTACTATAGTCGCTAAAGAAACTTCTTCTACAGAAAATGCGTTTTCCTCTAAGGAGGAAAATTCGTGTGCACCTATATCAACGCGACCTGCGATTGGATTTCCCCACATATCAGTTACAGGTGCATCCCCGATTCTTTGTCCAGCATAAATACAAGGTGATGTTTGTGTTAATTGATATGGCTTTGATAATTCTTTTACCCTATCCTGTGTATTGTAAATATCCGCCATATTTGCGACATCTAAATGAAAGTCAGCATATGTTAATCCTGCTTGTGGATTTACAAGCTGTGGATCTTCAAATATATTACCCTTAGCTAATAATGCTTCAGAATTTACCCCATTTGTATCTGCAATACTTCTTGGAAAAAAACAGTTATTTTCAATAATACTATCTGCATGAATGGTACTACCATCTTCTGGAGCAAATGTTACGGTAGCGCCATTTTCTGCCAAAACAATATTATTCTTGAAATTTATAAAGCAAGTTCTTTTACTCTTTCCACCGAACAATGAAGTCTTTACATCGGAACCGGATAAGTAAATGGTATTGTTATAAATCTGTGGAACACCAGGTCCATCTGCTGACGTATTATCGTAGTGGAACGTCTGCTGCTGCATATATGTTCCATTTACAATGGTACCATTACCATCATTAATACTTACGTTATAGCGGAATGTTGTATCCTTTTGATTAGACATAAATAAACAAGCTCCACCAGCATTGTTATGACTTAAATTGTACTGATAGATGTTATTGATGTTTCTCATATCTGAATCAAACGCTTCTCCATCATCATACCCATATTTATTTCCATAAACTTCATTATATTGTACATGGATATCATCTGCAAACATTGTCCAACACTGTGCATAGTTTACGGTTCCACGATCCATATCACAGGATTTGTTAACCATGTTGCCTTCTACCGTACCACCAACTGTTTCCGTTAAAACGATTCCGTCTCCAATAACATTTTCTAAATAGTTATTGCGAATATGTACGTTTTTAAAGTTCTTTAAAAACTCATTTCTTCCCCAGCCACTTGATCCAATGTTCGTATTACATTTATTTCGAATCCCTTCAATTGCGACATTCTTCACATAATTTCCTTCAATTATAACATCTTCATAGGCGGCACGTCCCATTGCCTTTGGTGTTAAATTACCATTATCATCAATTGTTACGACATTGCCGTCAATATCCATGTAATGGCCTAAAACGATAATACCACCTGAGGTTTTCATCCCTTGTAGACTAGAATTTACATCATGTACATAACAATCCCTAATACGGATATGTTTATATATTTTTGTTTGATTGGATGAGTAAATAAGAATACCTGCACGTTCTGCTGTGCCACTATCCATTAATTCACCTGGATTATCCGTAGGTTCGCAATTTGTAACCTCTAAATTGTTTATTTCCCAATATTCCTCGTTGTAGATGAGAACAGTACCTGTAATGGCAGGACCTGCTGTTCCGTTTCCGTTAATGGTTGGTTTTGGTCCATCGCCATATTTATCAATGACAATTGGCGCCCCCTCTGTACCACTACCAGTTGGTTTTAAGACTCCATTCCAAGTACACCCAGCCTTAAATAATATTTTATCCCCTGGTTGATAAGTAATTGCATTTACTCGATCAAGCGTTTTCCATGCTTTTTCTGGCGTAGTACCTAGATTTACATCATTTCCATTTTCTGCATCCACATAGTATGTGGTTCCACTTCCTGCTGCCTGTGCAATTACTGATTCAAATGTACCGAAACCATTGGCCATTACAAGATTAATTACCATTAAAACAGTAATCACTACAGCAAACATACGCTTTGAAATAACACGCTTTTTAGACATTCTATACCCTCCCATGCTTATATTCTAGTTTGCTTTGCGGGCTATACTAGTAAATCCATTCTAACAATAGGAAGTTTTTGGGTAAATCTACTATATTCATTTTTCTATTACAATTTCTAAGCAAATAGTTGCCTTGGAAAAAAAAGATATATTTTTTTCATTTTTTATATACTATCTTCAACTAATATTCCATTAATACGTTCCTATGCTTATTATCGTTGCATATAAGGTGTATGTTTCTCTCCCCTATTTATATAATATTCGTTTTTCATAAGGTCAATTTCCTAACAAAAAATGAGACTATATAGAACACCAATAACGTTCTATACTGTCTCACCTTTTCCACTTCATTATTTAAATTTTCTCAAATCTTTCCACATCCATTACAAAAATTGTTGCACCACCAATATCTACTGTAACAGGTAAGGATGAGCTACTTCCGGAACCTAAAATAGGTGGAGAGGTTACAACCATCCGCTTTCTGTTTCCGCATTCCGTCTTTATAATATGGATTACCTCATCCACTTTTTCTTGTTCTGTTCCAATAATAAGAGTTGTATTTCCAGATTTTAAAAATCCACCCGTTGTAGCCAGTTTCGTTACACTGTAACTCTGTTTATTTAATGCTTCAATAACTCTACTATCGTCATCACTTCTTACAATTGCATAAATCAGCTTCATTGGCACACCCTCCTGATACAACATGTTTCTTTCTATTATGATTACAGCTGGATACTAAATACAGATTCGGCAGTTTCTAATTCCGTAGCCAAGGTAACTACCTTTGCCTTTTCATCTTCCTTCGGGTTTTTCATTCTTCTTAAAATCAATTCTGCTGCATAACGCCCGATTTCTTCCCATGGCTGCGTCACAATTGTTAACCTAGGTTTCACCACCTGGGCTAGTTGTAAATTATCAAAACCAATTATTGACATTTCCTCTGGTATTTTGATATTTTTATCATTTAAGGCAAGTATGGTTCCTAACGTCATTTCATAATTAGTTACAAAAACAGCAGTGACCTGCTTCTTTCCTAGCAGTTTTACCATACTATCGTAACCTCCTTGTATGGTAA
>JBKTKK010000026.1:0-16776 GCA_047242405.1 Lachnospiraceae bacterium
CTTTAAATCAGCTCTCGATATACGAGATGTATTGGATAAGATGACAAAGGCTAAACTAGAGTTATTACGAATTCAAAAGCGTTTGGATGATTTAGCAACTGCTGCTGGAGTAGCTACGAGTGGTTTTAAAGAAAATGTAGTGTTAAAATTTGAAGCCATAAAAGACACTACGTCTCAGAAGACAGAAGAGTTATTGCAAAACATTAGTAATCATTTGGAACTCTTAATGAATAGTGAAGAAGAAGAATGGAAGAAGGATGGTGAGTTTGAAGAGTATAAGGCAGAAATTGATGAGATACGTACGCGGCTTATCATAGCCCGTCAAAAAAGAATAGAGTTACCAGAACATCTAGGATTTTTAAAACGTGATTTAATCAAAGGCCATCCGACTGCCAGATCGAAAAAATTTGCAGAGGCTTTTGATGAGTTAAAAGAAGCAGTGGGATTAAGAGAGAAAAAAAACTCTAAAAAAAGAGAGAAAAAAAAGAATAAGCGAAAGAACAAAGAGTAAAAAGATTTACTTGTTTTATAGAGGAAGAGCCAGTATCCGAAGATACTGGCTCTGACGTGTTATGAAAAAGGATATATCTAAATTTTGTTTATTACGGGGGGGGGTACCTGGCAGCTCGGCTGCCAGGTATGAGTATGAAAAAGCTTTGTTTATTCAAGTGATGGGGATCAACTTGAAACGTACTAATATCTTAGTACATGTATAGTATAGGAGATAAATGTGTCTAAAGTTTGTCTTGTTTCTGAAATAGGAATGAAAAAAGATAAATTAAATATTAAAAATCCTTACGATTTTTTCATAAAACAACAACTTTTATTTTTTCTTTAAAAAGTTCTTTTAAAATATGGAAGAATTGTATATAATATAGAAAGTCACATTTACAATAAGAAAAAGCATGCGCTTCATGCAGGAAAGGAGTATAAGGATGGGTTTTGGAGTTTCGGCTGACATTGGAATCGATTTGGGCACAGCCAGCGTTTTAGTTTATATAAAAGGTAAAGGCGTCGTTTTAAAGGAGCCTAGCGTTGTAGCTTATGACCGAAATACTAACGAGATAAAAGCTATTGGCGAAGAAGCAAGACTTATGATAGGTAGAACCCCGGGGAATATCACGGCAGTAAGACCTCTACGCCAAGGCGTTATCTCTGATTATACAATTACAGAAAAAATGTTAAAATACTTTATACAGAAAGCTGCGGGGAAAAGAACATTCCGCAAGCCACGTATCTGCGTTTGTGTACCTAGCCAGGTAACAGAAGTGGAAAGAAAAGCAGTTGAGGACGCCACTTACCAGGCGGGTGCAAGAGAAGTTCTTATTATCGAAGAACCTGTTGCAGCTGCCATTGGTGCAGGTATTGATATTGCGAAACCATGTGGAAACATGATTGTTGATATAGGAGGGGGAACTACAGATGTAGCAGTAATCTCTCTTGGAGGAACCGTAGTTAGCGAGTCCATAAAACTAGCTGGTGATGATTTTGATGAGGCAATCGTTCGATACATGAGAAAGAAACACAATCTGTTGATTGGTGAAAGAACAGCAGAGGATATCAAGATTAAAATTGGTACATGCTATAAGAGATCAGAAGACCTTTCGATCGATGTAAGAGGACGTAATCTTGTTACAGGTCTTCCAAAAACGATTACGTTTACTTCAGATGAAACCTTAGAAGCTCTAAGAGAGCCTACGGCGCAGATTGTAGATGCGGTTCACAACGTATTAGAAAAGACTCCTCCAGAATTAGCGGCAGATATTTCTGATCGTGGTATTGTTTTGACTGGTGGAGGGGCACTGTTGCATGGATTAGAGGAATTATTAGAAGAAAAAACTGGAATCAGTACAATGACGGCTGAAGATCCAATGACAGCAGTAGCCATTGGAACTGGTAAGTATATTGAGTTTTTGGGAAACCCATCAGCTGAAAATTAATTAAATCCATTCACACAATAAGGGTGTATGAAAGGCTTTTCTTTCAGGCACCCTTTCTGTGTATTTTGGGAATTGATACAATTTGAGGAAGGTGAAAAGTTGGCTTCGATTGAAGGATATGTGGAAAGAATTATTTTTCATAATGAGGAGAATGGATATTCGGTATTATCCGTCATATCCGGTGGGAAAGAGTCTTGTCTAGTAGGCACATTTCCTAATATTTCAGAAGGTGAGTACATTTCTGCAGTAGGAGATATCATTATTCATCCGCTGTACGGAGAACAATTAAGAGTTGAAAGTTATGAATTTGTAGCCCCTAGCGATGCCGCTGGTATTGAACGCTACTTAGCAAGCGGAGCAATAAAGGGGATTGGTGCAGCGATGGCAGCTCGTATAGTCAAAAACTTTGGTGATGATACGTTCCGAATTATTGAAGAAGAACCAGAACGATTGGCAGAAGTAAAAGGTATAAGTGAGCGTAAAGCCCATGAGATTGCTTCCCAAGTTTCGGAGAAGAGAGATGGTAGAAAAGCATTGATTTTTCTACAACAATACGGCATAACATTAAACTTAGCTGCGAAGATATATACGAAATATGGACAAGAAGTTTATGGAATCATTAAACAAAATCCCTATCGCTTGGCCGATGACATTACTGGGGTCGGATTTAAAATGGCTGATGAAGACTACAATTAACACAATTATACGGTATTTTGAAAGAGAAGGATTAGATATTCTCCTTGGTGCACCTACGGGAAGAGCTGCAAAAAGAATGACAGAGGCTACTGGTTTTGAGGCTCAGACGATTCACCGGCTGTTGGAGGTAAATGGCGCCCCATCGGAAGATGAAGTTGCTAGTTTCTTCACAAGAAATGATGAAAACCCTCTAGAAGCGGATGTCATCATTATCGATGAGATGTCAATGGTTGATATTAACTTAATGCATGCCCTATTAAAAGTGATAACGGTTGGGACGCGCTTAATTTTAGTAGGAGATGTGAACCAGCTTCCGAGTGTTGGTCCTGGTAATGTTTTAAAAGATATTATAGCATCTAACTGCTTCCATGTAGTTATGCTAACAAAAATTTTCAGGCAGGCTGCGGAAAGTGAAATTATACGTAATGCTCATAAAATCAATGCAGGAGAACGGGTAGAACCGAATAAGCATAGCAAAGATTTTCTCTTTATTCATAGAGATAATCCACAAAGTATTACAGGGGCTACAATTACATTAGTAAAAGAGAAACTTCCTGGTTATGTAGGTGCCAAAATGCATGATATCCAGGTTATGACGCCAATGCGCAAAGGTGCTCTGGGTGTTGAACAATTAAATGTTATTTTACAGCAATATTTGAATCCTCCAGACAAAAGTAAGGCGGAAAAAAACTTTAGTCAGGGTATATTCCGCGAAGGGGATAAGGTAATGCAGATTAAAAATAATTATCAAAAAGAATGGGAGATTATAAGCCGTTATCAAATTCCTGTGGACAAAGGTATTGGTGTATTTAATGGAGATATGGGTGTTATAAAAGAAATTAATCTCTTTTCAGAGGAACTTATTGTCGCCTTCGATGAAGGGCGGCTCGTAACTTATTCATTTAAAGAGTGTGAAGAACTGGAATTGGCTTATGCTGTCACTATTCATAAATCACAGGGAAGTGAATATCCTGCTGTTGTAATCCCATTGTTGAGCGGACCGCGGATGTTAATGAACCGAAATTTATTATATACTGCAGTTACACGTGCGAAAACTTGCGTGTGCGTTGTCGGAAGCGAAGCAACCTTTCAGGCGATGATTAAAAATGAGCAGGAACAACGGAGATATTCTAGTTTGGATGATCGTATTAAAGAGTTGGTACCTGAGTTAGAAGAAGTTGAAATTAGGGAATTTGTGTAATGGTTTTATGCAAGGCTAGAGGGGGATTTATTTGTTTGATTTTAGAAATATGTTATACCCGAGAAGATGTCCGATATGTAAAGAAATTTTATTGCCAGGAGATGGGCTCATTTGTTCAATATGTGAAAAGAACCTTCCGCTCATTGAAGAACCCAAGTGTAAAAAATGTGGAAAGAAGATTACAAATGTTGAGCAGGAATATTGCTTTGATTGTACATGTAATCATCATACGTTTCAACAGGGGGTTGCACTTGTTACGTACAATGAGTCAATTCAGAAGTCGCTAGCAGACGTTAAATATCATAATATTCGGCAGAACTTAGACTATTACTGTGAAAAACTAGCTAAAATGTATGGAAATAAAATCGCTAGTTGGAAGCCAGATGTTTTTCTAGCGGTACCACTTCATCCGTCACGGAAAAGAACCCGAGGTTTCAATCAAGCGGAGGAAATTGCAATGCGATTATCTTCGCATTTGAATATTCCCTATGATTTTCGTGTGCTGAAACGGGTAAAAAAGACGTTGCCCCAGAAAGAGCTAAATAATAAACAGCGGAAAAAAAATCTGGAAGGTGCCTTTGGCGTTTTTTTAGAGGGGACACAATATGAAACCGTTATATTGGTGGATGATATTTATACGACCGGTTGCACCATGCAGGCATGTACCGATGCCTTAAAGTTGGCTGGAGTGAAAAATGTTTATTTCATAACCATTGCCATAGGTACGAATGTTTCATAAGGCTTACTCTGGTTTTGAGGAGTTTTTTAAATGGTACATACTGGAATATTGCAACAAAATATGGAAATTATGTAGTTATAGATCTTTATTAAATGGAGCTGTAATGTAGAAAAAATAAGGGATTTTAGAAACATTTTTTTAAAAAACCTTGACGTCATAATTGGCATATGTTATATTGTATAAGCGTGTGGAAGACGCTGAGTCTTTTTTTTGTGCACAAAATTCAAGGAATCCCACACCCTTTGAATGAAGGCAGAAAAGAGACGCGATACAGACAAAATGAATACAAGTGGAGGTGGAAGTTGTGCGCGTTAAGATAACATTGGCATGTACAGATTGTAAACAACGGAACTACAACATGACTAAGGATAAGAAAGCTCATCCAGATAGAATGGAAACCAAGAAGTATTGTAGATTCTGTAAGCAACACACAGTGCATAAGGAAACAAAGTAATCTGGTTATCGTCTAAGGAGTGAGATTATGGGAGAAACAACAACAAAGGAAAAAAATCAAAAAAAGAGTTTTTTCAAAGGGTTGAAGGCTGAATTTAAAAAAATTATTTGGCCTGACAAGGAAACTCTTGGCAAACAGACTGCTGCAACATTAATTATTTCTATATTACTGTGTTTTGTTATAGCAATATTAGACATGGTAATTAAATATGGTGTTGAATTCCTAGTAAAGTAAGTGAGGTAACTATATGGCTGAAGCGCATTGGTATGTCGTTCATACCTATTCAGGGTATGAGAACAAAGTAAAAGTTGATATTGAAAAGACAATTGAAAACCGTAAGCTTCAGGATCAGATACTGGAAGTTTCTGTTCCATTAGAAGACGTTGTTGAATTAAAGAACGGTCAGAAAAAACAGGTTCAGAAAAAAATGTTTCCGGGCTATGTATTACTGAATATGGTCATGAATGATGATACATGGTATGTAGTACGTAATACACGTGGTGTCACAGGTTTTGTTGGACCGGGATCCAAACCGGTGCCATTATCGGATGAAGAGATGCGCAATCTTGGAATCAAAGCTGGCAGCAATGTTGTTGTTGACTTTGAAGAAGGGGATATGGTAACTGTCACTTCCGGAGCATGGGAAGGAACCGTTGGTGTTATCCGTACAATTAATACGGTGAAACAAATTGTCACAATTAATGTTGATATGTTCGGTCGTGAAACGCCGGTAGAACTAAATTTCACGGAAATAAAAAAGATGTAACGAAAGAGATACGTATATGGAAAATTCTCATCGGTTTTCTGTAGCGAAACGTGGGAGGGAAATTCCCGCAAATACCACAACACTTTCAGTGTTGCGCCGCCTTGGTAGGTCGGACAGGCCTGGCGAGCAAAATTGAAATATTTAGGAGGTGCCTAAAATGGCAAAGAAAGTTACTGGATATATTAAATTACAGATTCCTGCTGGTAAAGCTACACCAGCTCCACCAGTTGGTCCAGCACTTGGACAGCATGGTGTAAATATTGTACAGTTTACAAAAGAGTTCAACGCTAGAACAGCTGATCAGGATGGAATGATTATTCCTGTTGTTATCACTGTATATGCGGATAGAAGCTTTAGCTTTATTACAAAGACTCCACCAGCTGCTGTACTTTTAAAGAAAGCTGCAAACTTAAAATCTGGTTCTGGTGTTCCAAACAAGAACAAAGTTGCAACTTTAACAAAAGCTGAAATCCAAAAAATTGCTGAATTAAAGATGCCAGACTTAAATGCTGCAAGCTTAGATGCTGCAATTAGTATGATTTCTGGTACTGCACGTAGCATGGGTATTACAGTAGTTGAATAATCTGACCGCAATCCCATTGGATTTAGACGATGGGTTAGGTTTTAAAAAAGTAAAAAATAAGTATGTTATATTACAATCGCTAGTTCACTAATCGATAAAATATAGGATATCGTTTTAATAATCGTGGGAGGGAGATTCCCGCAAATACCACTAGGAGGTTTTTTCAATGAAAAGAGGAAAAAAGTACGTAGAGGCTGCTAAATTAGTAGACCGCGCTACTCTTTATGATAAGGAAGAGGCTATTGCTTTAGTAAAGAAGGCATCTTCTGCAAAATTCGATGAGACAGTCGAAGCTCATATCAGAACTGGTTGTGACGGACGTCATGCAGATCAGCAAATCCGTGGTGCTGTTGTATTACCACACGGTACAGGTAAAAAAGTACGTGTTTTAGTTTTCGCAAAAGGTGATAAGGCTGATGCAGCTTTAGCAGCTGGTGCAGAACACGTAGGTGGAGAAGAATTAATTCCAAAGATCCAGAACGAAGGATGGTTAGATTTTGACGTTGTTGTTGCAACTCCAGATATGATGGGTGTTGTTGGACGTCTTGGTCGTGTTCTTGGACCTAAGGGCTTAATGCCAAATCCAAAAGCTGGTACTGTAACTATGGATGTTGCTAAGGCAATCCAAGACATCAAAGCCGGTAAAATTGAGTACAGACTTGATAAAACTAATATTATCCACGTGCCAATTGGTAAAGTTTCTTTTACAGAAGAACAATTAACAGACAACTTCCAGACGCTTATGGATGCAATCATCAAAGCAAGACCAGCTACATTAAAGGGACAGTTCTTAAAGAGCGTAACCGTTTCTTCAACAATGGGACCTGGTGTAAAGCTAAATGTCACAAGGTTAATGAATAATTAATTTTGTTTTGGTGTTGACATCATAAATAGATTATGTTATTATAAAAAAGTATGTTACTGATTGTCAGTTTCATATATAGCCGAAGACAGTAGGTGTCGCAAGACATAAGGAGAAAACGCCTACCGAGGAAATAAGATTCCAATAAGAATGCTTATGTATGCCTCTCTGTCTTTGCAGAGAGGCTTTTTTATTCGGCCACCAAATCTAATAAGGAGGGCAAAATTCGCATGGCAAAAGTAGAATTAAAGCAGCCTATCGTAGCTGAAATTTCTGAATTGTTAGACGGCGCTAAAGCTGCTGTATTAGTAGATCACCGCGGTCTTACGGTAGAACAGGATACAAAGCTTCGTAAGCAGTTAAGAGAAGCTGGTGTTCACTACAAGGTATACAAGAACACAATGATTAACTTTGCAATTAAAGGCACAGAGTTTGAATCATTAGCTGCACACTTAGAAGGACCTACAGCGCTTGCTATTTCAAAGGAAGATGCTGCAGCACCTGCTAGAATTTTATTCAACTTCTCCAAAGAGAATCCAATCCTTGAATTAAAGGGCGGAGTCGTAGAAGGAAATTACTATGATGAAAATCAAATCAAAGTGGTTGCAACAATTCCTTCAAGAGAAGAATTACTATCCAAATTACTTGGAAGTATCCAGTCTCCTATCACAAACTTTGCTCGTGTTATCAAGCAAATTGCTGAAAAGGAAGCTTAGTTTAAAATATTAAATATTAATGATAATTTAAAATCGGAGGTAAATAATAATGGCAAAATTAACAACAGCTGAATTTATTGAAGCTATTAAAGAGTTATCCGTTATGGAATTAAATGAGTTAGTTAAAGCATGCGAAGAAGAGTTCGGTGTTTCTGCAGCAGCAGGTGTAGTTGTAGCAGCAGCAGGCGCAGCAACAGCTGAAGAAGAAAGACAGAATTCGACGTTGAATTAACAGAAGTTGGAGCAACAAGGTTAAGGTTATCAAGGTTGTTCGTGAAGCTACAGGATTAGGCAAAGAAGCAAAGAAGTAGTTGACGGAGCTCCAAAGGTAATTAAGAGCGGCGTTTCTGAAAAGCTGAAGATATGAACTAAGTTAAAGCTGAAGGAGCAAGTTACATTAAAGTAATCAAAAGCGCTGATATTTGATAAGCGCCTATCGCTTACATGTTCAAATATTGCACATTTGCAGTATGGACATGCCGGTGATAGGCGCTTTTTTGTTATAAATTAGTTTCCGCCAGGGCCATCTTGACGAGGTCGTTTATCTGGAGAAGAATAACGAACTTGATCCGTTGCCTGATTTTTCGCAGAAGATTTATTTTTTTGTGACTGCTTGGACTTAGACATAAAAACTCCTTTCTACTAATTAATTCAAATTAATTGATTTCAAATAGTATGAGCAGGAATACAATAGACTATACGAAAAATTTGAGGGTGGTTATGTGAATTCAAGCTTATATTGTACGTTAATAGTGATAGTTGTTTCGGGAATTGCGGTGATGTTGTATGGATTTCTGACCGCAGAGAATGATCCGTATGATAAAGAAGAAGATGAGGAATAATAAAAAAATCGGGGTGACAAGATTTGAACTTGCGACCTCACGGCCCCCAGCCGTGCGCGCTACCAAACTACGCCACACCCCGTTTCTTATATTATAACAATGGTATCTTAGTTGTAAAGGGAATTTTAATTTGGCTTTTATATAGAATTATAGTATAATGGGTGTGGCAAGATTTGGATATTACATGTTTAGAAAATATGCGGGGTGTAAAAATGCTAGAGAGTTTATGGAGTACACTTGCGACTGCATTAGAGTGGATGTTTGATAATTTACTTTATGTGAATCTTATTTTTTCAATCGCTATTGTGTTTTTTCAGAGAAAGTCACCCAAGGAAGTATGGGCTTGGTTATTAGTACTCTATTTTTTGCCAATTGTAGGGTTCTTATTGTATCTCGTGATTCATCAGGATATGCATAAAAGTCATATGTTCCGCGTAAAAGAGGTTGAAGATGAATTAAACTCAGCGATACGGCGTCAAGAAGACATTATTTATCATAATGAATTTCAAATTACAGACGGTTTACTACAAGATTACGATGACCTTGTCCTCTATAATTTGGAGACTTCTGGTGCTGTATATACGGAAAATAATTCAGTAGAAATTTATACCGACGGGAATGATAAATTCGCACGTTTAGTAGAAGAAATTGATAAGGCCCAACAGTTTATTCATATACAATATTATATTATTAGAAATGATGAATTATTTGATTTAATTAAAGAGCATCTTGTAGCGAAAGTAAATGAGGGTGTCGAGGTGCGTATTTTATACGATAGTATGGGTTGTCGTTCAATGCGAAAAAAAGACTGGAGAGAACTCAATGCTTTAGGCATTAAAACAGGTGATTTTTTTCCGGCTTCTTTAAAATGGCTTCATTTGCGTTTGAATTATAGAAATCATAGGAAAATCGTTATAATTGATGGCAAGATAGGGTTTGTCGGCGGATATAATGTTGGCCGCGAATATATATCAAAAGATAAAAAATTTGGTTATTGGAGAGACACGCATTTAGTACTCCATGGTTCTGCGGTAAATGCTTTACAAATACGATTTGCGCTTGATTGGAATTATGCAACAAAAGAAAATTTGTTTTTGAGTAGAGATTATTTTTTAGATTACCCAGAAACTTATACAGACAATATTGGTGTGCAAATTATTACAAGCGGACCAGATTCTAAAAACAAACAAATTAGAGATAATTATTTAAGATTGATTCATAAAGCAAAAAAGAATATTTATATACAAACGCCCTATTTTATTCCAGATGAACCAATACTATCAGCGCTTATGATAGCTGCAAAATCGGGTGTAGACGTACGGTTAATGATTCCTTGTAAGCCAGACCATCCTTTTGTATACTGGGCTACGTATTCTTATATGGGAGAATTATTAAATGCAGGGGCAAAATGCTATACGTATGAAAATGGATTTTTACATGCGAAGGGATTAACAGTAGACGGCAGTGTTTGCTGTTATGGTACTGCCAATATGGATATTCGAAGTTTTGAATTGAACTTTGAAGTAAACGCTGTTATTTATAATACAATGTTAACGAAGAAAATGGAAGAAATATTTGAAGAAGATATAAAACAATGTAAAGAAGTTAGCCTTTATGATTATACACATCGAACGCTTTTGGTCCGAGTAAAAGAGCAGATTTCTCGATTGCTCTCGCCAATTATGTAGCAACGGTAAATAATTTTATTCAAATCAATATTGTAGAAAAGCAAGAGGATTAGTTACTAGAAATAGAATGATACAAAAGAGGCTATTTCTTATAGAAAGAGTGGGGAAATTTATGAAATTAACAATGAAAGAAGCATTTTCGATACCTAATTTACTGTGTTATGTAAGGTTAATTATGATACCTATATTTTCTTATCTTTATATAAACGCAGACAGTTCCCGCGATTATTTTATTGCTGCAATCGTTGTTTTAGTTGCTAGTTTAACAGACTTTTTCGATGGATTTATTGCACGTAAATATAATATGATAACCGAATGGGGAAAGTTCCTAGATCCATTAGCGGATAAATTAATGCAGGCTGCAATGCTGTTTATGTTAATTGTTAAAGTAAAGTGGATGTTTTTACTCATTATACTTTTTATATTCAAAGAAGGTTTTATGGCAACAGCGGGAATCGTTATGTTGAACAAAGGGAGAAAACTAAATGGAGCAAAATGGTTTGGTAAAGTTAGTACAGCTGTCTTTTATGTTATAATGCTAGTATTAATCGCCCTTCCATCCTTAAATAACATAGTTGTAAATTTGTTATTAATTATTTGCGCTTGTTTTTTAACATTATCCTTTGTACTTTATATAAAAGAGTATATACTAATGTATCGAGAGCTAAAGAATCAGTAATAAAGAGAAAAGAAGGTGTATGGATTGCCTGGGTTTACAACACATTATATATTTGGTTTGAAAGCATATTTTGAACTTCCCGATTGTATTTTGAAATCAATTATCAGTGAACATAAAGATTTATTCCGGCTAGGTTTACAAGGTCCAGATATATTTTTTTTCCATCCTAAATCAGCGATAAGGGCGGAACAAAGAAATATTGGCTCTCGCATGCATGAATTTCAAGTAAATGAGTATTTTGAAAACTGTTTGGATTGCATTGAAACGCTGCCATTAAAAAAACAAAAAATGGCAATTGCCTATGTGGCTGGTTTTATCTGCCACTATGTCTTTGATAGTAATATGCACCCGTTTATTTATAGTCGTGTTGGTTATGTCCCAAATTCCAAAAAGGGGGGTGGACAAGTCTATGGAGCCCATGCACAGCTTGAAACAATGATTGATAATTGGCTTTTGCTTTATTACAAAGGGGAGGAAGCAAAAAAATTTCGGAAAGTATTTACAGTCATGTTACCACAGAAAAAAATAGATTTTCTTGCTTATTTTTTATGCAAAACAATTAATGATACTTACTATAAAGAGGATCAATTAATACGTTTAAGTAAAGGGAGAAAAGAGCAATTATACAAACAAAAAAGATTCTATAAAACTGGAAATCCTTATCGAATTACGGAACAATTTATTAGAAATACGTTACGTTTCTTTCGAATTGAGATGAATGCACTACATGATGCAACAGGAAGAAAGAAAAAATATATCGAATTAATCGAAAAACATACCATTAGGTATCCGCTTCTTTCCGCAATGATTTTGTCTGGAGAAAAACCAGATAAGAGACATATTTTCAACTTAGACCATGAAATGTGGGTAAATCCTTGGGATTCGTCGATAAAATCCAATGCATCATTGCTTGATTTGATTGAGGAGAGCAAGATTCAATGTGAAAGTATATTGAACTATTTTAATAGTTATGCGGAAGCTTTTCAGCGTCAGGAATCTTATGGGATACAAAAAATGTTATTGTTAATATCAATTGGTAATAATTCTTACCATAGTGGATTGGATTGTATACATCACAACTAAGCTGGCTATAGAAAGGTAGTGGGAATGGAGCATTACTTTTCTATAGCTTTTTTATTTCTTTGAGAATCTCATACTTAAAGTGGGAATCTTTTAAGGTATAGCGAGCGTTTATTTTATAAATACTGCACATTTTAAATTATTTTACCCCCCTCCCAATTGATATGCCCCTTGTCAAGTAGACAGGGCAAATATCTAAAATGAGATGCTGATGAACGACCGCACGTAGTTTTGTGTGGTCGTTTTTTTTATGCACACCATCTCTCTTTATATTTAACAATTCGTTTGTTTTCAGGAATAGGGTATTCCATCGGTCTCTCAGAAGATAATGCTTCTGTTCTTACTTCTAACGGTGTCTTGCAGTGATATCTATCTTGAGGACGTTCTTCACTGTAAAACCTTATATAATCCTTGATTGCGAATCTCAATGATGCTTCGTCAGTTATTTCATACATTTGGTACATTTCTGATTTTATGATACCCCAAAAACTTTCCGTAGGACCATTATCAATACAGTGACCAACTCTGGACATTGATTGTTCCATTTCCTGATCTTTAAGTTTCTTTTGAAAAATTTTACTTGTATATTGAAATCCTCTATCGCTATGAAAGACTGGTTTTGCATTTGGATTAGAGGCTAGTGCTTTATCGAATGTTTTAAATACCAGCTTATTATCATTTCTGCAACTGATTACATACGAAACTGGATACTTATCATATAAATCTAAGATTGCGCTTAAATACAGTTTTTTCTTTTCTCCCGGAACTTTAAATTCAGTTACATCTGTAGACCACTTCTTATTTGGAGCCGTTGCATAGAAATCTCTTTTCAACTTATTTTCTGCTGTTGCTTCAGGTATAGAAGATTTATACTTTTTCTTTTTCTTTCTGATTACGGAATGAATGTTTAGTTTCTTCATAATCCTATGTACTCGGTTCTTACTATAATGGGTCTGGTTGAAGTAGTTAATCCAGGATGTCATTCTTCGATAGCCTAAGATATGACTAAAGCGTTCATCGTACTCTTTGATAAGTTCGGACAGTTTAATATTTTCTAATTCCTGTTTTGGAGTTTTACGATGTAACCATTTATAATAAGCAGCTCTGGATATTTCAAGCTGTTTACACATCCATTCGATACTCCATTTCTTCATATCATGGAGATTTCTAATGGCTAAATATTTAGATTCGTAACGTAGCTTTCCAAGCCTCACATCCCTTCGAATTCTTTCACTTTTTTTAACAATTCAACTACCATATCCTTTTCTTCAAGCTGGCGTTTAAGTCTGAGATTCTCACGTCGTAAACGTTCTAATTCATCAACCTGATCATCTGTTTTGTGGTGACCACGTTTATCTGATAACCCTTCTTCTCCATTTGCATCATACTTTTTTATCCAAGAATAGACTTGGCTATATGAAACATCATAGATGCTTGCAGTTCCTTTATAATCACGGTTATGTTTAATACAATATTCAACGATTTTTTTGCGTTCTTCAATGGTTGTTTTTCTTCTTGCTTCTGCCATATAGACCTCCCTTTTAGGATTATAATCCTTAAGTTCTCTATTGGCATTATAACACTTTATCCAGCGTTTAAGAATTGAAGCATCTGAAATGTTATATTTTGATACAATTTCACTTACATACATTTCGCCAGAAATGTACAGCTCAACACATTTCAGTTTGAATTTTGAACTATAACATTTACATCCGAGTTGTGGTATGAAACCAGTAATTCCTTGTTCTTTGTATTTCATAGCCCAATCCCAGACAGTTCGAGCATTGACACCATACTTCATACCTAGATAGCGGGTGGATCCTTCTCCAGATAAGTATTCTTTGGCTATTTTTTCTTTAAACTCTGCATTATATTTAGGCATAAAAAATCCTCCTAAAGTAGATTTTGGTTATTTACCATGTCTACTTTAGGAGGATCATATCAAATCGTATGCTTGTATAATCTTTTAAAAATGTGGAAGAATTTAGTTGACAGATTGATTTTGGTATGATATTATGGTACGTGCACTATTGTGCCGGAGTGGGCTTTTCTATGCCCTAAATTAGTTCAATAGTCTTGAAATATATAGAAAAACAGGGGTGAAACGTCAAATGGAAAAAAATAGAATCCGACCTGTTAAATCAGGAAAGAGCGTGAGAATGAGTTACTCAAGGCAAAAAGAAGTTCTTGAGATGCCTAATTTGATCGAGATTCAAAAAAATTCCTATCAGTGGTTCCTTGAAGAAGGTCTGAAAGAAGTGTTTGAAGACATTTCTCCTATCGCTGACTTCAGTGGACATTTAAGTTTGGAATTTGGCGGTTTTAGACTTTGCAAAGATGAGATAAAATATACTATCGAAGAATGTAAAGAGCGAGATGCAACATATGCCGCACCTTTAAAAGTAACCGTGAAACTATATAATAAAGAAAAAGATGAAATTAAGGATCACGAAATCTTTATGGGGGATCTGCCTCTTATGACGGATACCGGTTCCTTTGTCATTAATGGTGCTGAACGTGTAATCGTCAGCCAATTAGTACGTTCCCCTGGTATTTATTATGGTATTGCCCACGATAAAGTTGGTAAAAAATTATTCTCAAGTACTGTAATACCAAACCGTGGAGCTTGGTTGGAGTACGATACAGATTCTAATGATATATTCTTTGTTCGTGTAGACCGTACACGAAAGGTTCCTGTGTCTGTCTTAATTCGTGCACTCGGATGGGGAACAAACCAGGAAATTTTAGATTTATTTGGTGAAGAACCAAAGATCGTAGCAAGTTTACAAAAAGATACTTCAGATAATTACCAGGATGGTTTACTTGAATTATATAAGAAGATTCGTCCAGGTGAACCATTATCTGTAGATAGTGCGGCCAGTTTATTAAATAGTATGTTCTTTGATGCAAGAAGATATGATCTTGCAAAAGTGGGTAGATATAAATTCAACAAGAAACTTCACTTTAAGAATCGCTTAAATGGACAGCTGTTAGCAGAAGATGTCATTGATCCTTCAACAGGTGAAGTTTTATTTGAAGAGGGAACCGTCTTAACAAGAAAGACAGCTACAACCATTCAAAATGCTGCAGTTCCTTTCGTATATGTGGAAGCAGAAGAACGTAAGGTTAAAGTTCTTTCAAACATGATGGTTGATGCCAGCGAATACTTAAGCTTTGATCCAATGGAAGTTGGTATTAATGAATTAGTATTCTATCCTGTGTTAGAATCTATTTTAGCTGAGAACGAAACAGAAGAAGACATTAAGAGTGCAATTCATCGCAATATCAATGAATTGATACCAAAACATATTACAAAGGAAGATATTATTGCATCTATAAACTATTGTATACATCTGGAGTATGGCGTTGGTAATGATGATGACATCGATCACTTAGGAAACCGTAGAATTCGTGCGGTTGGTGAATTATTACAGAATCAGTATCGTATTGGACTTTCCAGAATGGAACGTGTCGTAAGGGAACGTATGACAACACAGGATGTGGAAGGTATCACGCCACAATCGTTAATTAATATTAAACCAGTTACAGCAGCTGTAAAAGAATTCTTTGGAAGTTCACAGCTGTCACAGTTTATGGATCAGAATAATCCTTTGGCAGAGTTAACACATAAACGACGTCTTTCTGCATTAGGACCTGGAGGTCTTTCAAGAGATCGTGCAGGATTCGAAGTTCGAGATGTTCATTATTCACACTATGGTAGAATGTGTCCGATTGAAACGCCAGAAGGTCCAAACATCGGATTAATCAACTCTTTAGCAACTTATGCAAGAGTAAATGAATATGGTTTCGTTGAGGCTCCATATCGTAAGTTAGACAAAACGGATCCAAAGAACCCAATCGTAACGGATGAAGTTATTTATTTAACGGCGGATGAAGAAGACGATTATGTAGTAGCACAAGCGAATGAGCCGTTAGATGAAGAAGGCCATTTTATTCATAACAATGTATCCGGTCGTTTCCGTGAGGAAACTTCTGAGTTTGAAAAGAAACAGATAGACTTAATGGACGTATCACCTAAGATGGTGTTCTCTGTAGCTACGTCTATGATTCCTTTCTTACAGAATGACGATGCGAACCGTGCCTTAATGGGATCAAACATGCAGAGTCAGGCGGTTCCTTGATGATTACCGATGCACCTGTTGTAGGAACAGGTATGGAAGATAAAACCGCTTATGATTCAGGCGTATGTATGGTCGCAAAACATGGTGGTATTGTTGAGCGTTCCGCTTCCAATGAAATCATTATAAAGTGTGATGACGGAACAAAAGACCACTATCGTTTAACAAAGTTCGCACGTAGTAACCAAAGTAACTGTTATAATCAGAAGCCAATCGTTGTTAAAGGCGAGCGTATTGAAGCAGGCCAAGTTATTGCAGATGGTCCATCTACTTCGAAGGGAGAAATCGCTCTTGGTAAAAATCCATTAATTGGATTTATGACATGGGAAGGTTATAACTACGAAGATGCGGTATTGCTAAGTGAACGTTTAGTTCAGGAAGATGTTTATAC
>JBKTKK010000027.1:0-16665 GCA_047242405.1 Lachnospiraceae bacterium
TCTTAATACATAAACAATCACTTAACATAGTAGCTGTTATTTTTCTTTCATTTCGTTCATGATCATCTAAAACTTTAAGTAAAGCGGACTCTCCTAGTGAAATTCGCTTTAACGGTTGAAAACGAATTGTTGCTTTTCTTAACCTTTCTAGTAACTTCTGTAGCTGCTCTGCCTGATACTCTGTCAAAGGTCCTCGTTTATTTTCAAAATCTTGTGGGGTATTGCACTCCTCTTCCATTGTTCCTCCAAATATTACATTTTTTAACGTTCCTGCATTGGAATATAGTTCTGTTCGTCCAAAACATTTTTATATGCAGGTCTTATAATTTTATCGCAATTTGTTAACTCTTCTAATCTGTGAGCACTCCAGCCGACAATGCGCGCACAAGCAAACATAGGGGTATAAAGTTCCAAAGGCAAATCTAACATATGGTATACAAAACCACTATAGAAATCGACATTTGCGCTAACTCCCTTGTAAATGCGACGTTCTCTTGCAATTACTTCCGGTGCCATTGTCTCTACCAACGAGTATAATTCAAATTCCTCTTCTCTACCTTTTTCTTTTGCCAATCGTTCAACGAAACTTTTAAAGATAATAGCACGGGGATCCGAGATTGAATAGACTGCATGCCCCATTCCGTAGATTAATCCCTTTTTATCAAAGGCTTCTTTGTGAAGCAATTTAACTAAATAATCTTCCACCGCGTCTTTATCTTTATAATCATGGACGTGTTCTTTTAAATCTTTAAACATCTCCATAACTTTAATATTTGCACCACCGTGTTTTGGACCTTTTAAAGATCCTAAGGCTGCCGATATGACCGAATAAGTATCTGTACCCGATGAGGATAATACATGGGTTGTAAAACTAGAGTTATTACCACCGCCATGTTCCATATGTAAAACAAGCGCTAAGTCTAAAATTGCAGCTTCAAACTGGGTGTAACTTTTATCTGGGCGTAGCATAAACAAAATATTTTCTGCCGTTGTTTTTTCTGGATCAGGATTATGAATAAAGAAACTATCTCCCATATCATAATGGCTATACGCCTGGTAGGCATAGACAGATAGCATAGGAAAGACGCTGATTAAATTCATACATTGTCTTAAAACATTTGGAAGGGATATATCTTCCGCAAGAGCATCGTAACCATAGAGGGTCAATACACTTCTAGAAAGAGAATTCATTATTTCCTTTGTCGGTGCTTTCATAACTACATCTCTTACAAAATTTGTTGGGAGGGTTCGGTTGGCTGCTAAAAGTCCTTTAAATCCCTCTAATTGGTCTGTTGTCGGTAATTTACCAAAGAGTAAAAGATAAGCAGTCTCTTCAAAACCAAAACGTCCTTCCTTCATAAAGCCAGAAACAATGTCTTCAATATCAATTCCTCGATAATACAATTTACCATCACAAGGTACGCTTTGGCTATCAACTGTTTTATAAGAAACAATGTTTGATATGTTAGTAAGCCCTGCTAATACACCCTTCCCCTTAATATCGCGAAGGCCCTGTTTTACATCATACATACCATATAGTTCTTTGTCGATACGGTTTCTCTCTACACTTAATTTTGCAAGATTTACAAGTTCCTCATTAAAGTTTGCTACTTTTTTTCCATCATTCATCCTATCACATTCCCTTCTATTTTATTAATCACTGTACCCCCTAGAATTTATTAACATTGTTAATTATTATTATAGTTAATTTTAAATAATATGTCAATTAAAGAATTTGGAATGAATTCCAAAGTTTTTATAACAAAATTAGGATACATAAGCTCTTTTAATAAGAACATAATAAAAAAGACGTACAATTATTCATTAAATTAATGTGAGGTGATGATTATGGACCCATTTTATTATTCTACCATTCCATTATTCTTTCCCGGAATTTTCACCGATGGAAACGACCGTGATAAGTATTTGGATAGTTTAGACTCCGATACGAGAGATTATGTTTTGCATCATACCGATGCGTTTAGTTCAAGACAAGAATTAGAAGACTGCGTAAGAGCCTTAAAAGGCAATGATGCAATAAAATAAGAAAATAGCTATCGTATATTGCGATAGCTATTTTCTTAAATACATTCCCGTTAATTTGGTGTTTTGGCATATAAGGTTTTTGCCGTAACGCCATCTAACATACCAAGTTTTCCCGATAACGCACTGATTCGATCCATTGGAGCATCCAGTACGATACTTACAACGCATACTTCTTTTTGTCGATATGGAATGCCCATTCGTCCAACGATATCTTTGCCATATTCGTGCAATAAGGCATTTAACCGGTCTACGGAATTCATATTGTTGACGATAATGCCAATCAATGCGATTCTAGTTTCTTGATTCATTGTGTACCCTTCCTTCTATCAATGAAAACCGCCATCTTAAAGATGGAGATTAAGCATTTCCAGTCGTTCCATAATAATTTTCAAAAGGTTTCAATCACTGTCAAATTTTTCAATCTGCTTTCCATCTTCTGAGTATATCTCACCTTGCCAACTTGCATTTTTTCTTGATTTTACAATGATTAGAACAGTTTCTAACACGCCCTTACCTTTGAACCTTTTTTCATCGCAACCTGCTTCGTTTACGATTAAAAGATACTTTGATACAAATTGTTATATATCCGTTAAGGAAAGTTCCGACAAACTATATTCTACACGAACTGTTTTCTGCTTTGTAATATTGTAAAATTCGTCTAACACACGTTTTAGAACCATGGATGCCGTTTCAAAAGTACAAGTAGGTAACAATACTACGTATTGACTGCCGCTATATTTTGCAACAACATCCCCTATTCTCATTTTACGGTTCAAAACCTGCTGCATTTTAACCATTGCATCATGTGTCACTTTTAAAAAAGTATTACTTTCTTCTGGAATTCGCGAAGATGGAATCATGGTCATTAATGCAAGATAGACAGACATGCCTAATCGCCCAGCTCTACGCGCTTCCAGGCGATATATTTCTTTAAATGTTCCATATTCACATAAAAAGATTCCACTTGGCTTAGCCGCCTCTTGTAAGTCCTTTTGTATGACATTTACATCCATTTCCTGCTTATTTTTTTCCTTAACAATTTCCCGATAAATGTCCCATAATTGTTTTGTCGGCTTTACTCCTAGATTTTCGTAGAGCAACGTTGTAGCCGCCGTATAATGTTCAATAGCTAAATTTTGTTTTCCTTGACCGATCAAAGCCTTAATAAAATAATAATGTAATTTTTCATCCAGTGGATCAATATCGATTGCTTGGGTACAGATACCCAATACCTCCTCATATCTGCCTTTTTTTTCTAAAAGACTTGCGAGATCTTTTACCGTACGAAGATATAAGGAATGATAATATGTAACAAGGGGTATAACCCAATGATCCGACGACATTTTCGGTAAAAACTGTCCTTTGTAAAGTCTTACTGCCTCACTATAAAGTTTTATATTCTCATCATCGGTTCGATTGGAAATTTTCGCCTCGTACACATACTGTTCAAACTGTTCTACATCTAATTCTACTTTTATATTTTTATTCCAAAAGTATGTGCCCCGTCCCGTTAAGATAAAATCAGAATTTCCTAGGGTATTTTTCACAATATTTCGTAACCGATATATTAGGTTTTTTAAAGCACCCGTTGGATTTTCACTACGATCATCTGGCCAAAGCACATCACTTAATTCCAAAACCGATATCATCTTATCCCTGTGACATAGGAAATATGAAAATAATCTAGTTACCATTTCCGAGCGAATATTATCATCATTTAAGACTCCTATGCTATTTATAACTTCAAGACGCCCAAGCATATTTACTCGCAAAATTTTTCCACCTGGTATATCATCATTTTTGGTTTCATCCATAATTGTATATCCTTCTAAAATTTTAGTGCTCTTATAATGCTTGATTTATTTTTCTTAAGTTCCAGTATAGCAAACGATTCATCTGTTTTATTACATCATATTTCCTTTTCTACTCATCCCATATCAATAATTGCCGGTATGAATAGAAAGCTTTTTCCATCTGGCCATGGAACAAAATGATGGGATGGAACTCTAGCTTCCCACTCCTTAATAACTTCTGATTCTTTTGAGCTGTCTCGACATATATTGACATGGCTTCTCGGTTCTTCAAAATAGGAAAATAACATATCTTCATGCAAACCAATGGATTGATATTTATCCCCACTTAAATATCCTTCTTTTGTAATTGCCACATGATAATATACATAATCAAATAATTTATCCTCTTTTAATCGAGCAATCCGCCCTCTACGCATATCCGGTTTCGTATCTCGCTTCCAGTCTTCGACACTTTCTGGCATTGCATGATAGTATACATGATGCATTAAAACCCAATTTCTAGGGTTTGCTTCCCCAGGCCATTTAAGCAAATAATTTTCAAGAGGTGCAAAAAGTTCATCTGGTTCAATTTTTTCACCAATTGTTTCATAATATGCAAAAAGCATATTTTCATGACGATAGATACAAGCCGTCATAACCTTATTCTCTGTCATATATTTGGCAATGGCTTCCTTTGTTTTTCTTACAGCTGTCTCCCATCCGTCTGCCTGCTCCTCGGCCAAATGACCGCGATAATGAAAACGATAAATCATAATAGTATACCTCTCCTCTTATTTTGCATTCTCAATCGCTTGCTTAATATCTTCAATAATATCTTCAATATTTTCGATTCCGACAGACAAACGAATTAAGTCTGGTCTAACACCAGCTTCTATTAATTGTTCGTCATTTAACTGGCGGTGTGTATGGCTTGCAGGATGCAAAACAGAGGTACGGGCATCTGCAACATGGGTAACAATACATGCCAATTTTAAGCTGTCCATAAACTTGATTGCAAAATCTTTTCCACCCTTTAATCCAAAGGCAACAACGCCACAAGTACCACTTGGCATATATTTTTGTGCTCTTTCGTAATAAGGATTGCCTGTTAAACCTGGGTAGTTTACCCACGCTACATCTTCATTCGTCTCTAAAAACTGTGCCACCTTTAATGCATTTTCGCAATGACGTGGTACACGCAGATGCAGTGTCTCTAATCCAACATTAAGTAAAAAAGCATTTTGTGGTGCCTGCATAGAACCTAAATCTCGCATTAATTGGGTCGTTGCCTTTGTTATGTAAGCTTTTTTCCCAAAGCGCTCTGCATAAATAATACCGTGATAAGATTCATCCGGCGTTGTTAGCCCAGGGAATTTTTCTTTATGAGCCATCCAGTCAAAATTCCCACTATCTACAATACATCCACCTAGACTCATGGCATGTCCATCCATGTACTTTGTCGTAGAATGGGTAATAATATCCGCTCCAAAGGCAAATGGACGACAGTTAATCGGAGTAGCAAACGTATTATCTACAATAAGTGGTACTCCATGCTTGTGGGCGATATGGGCAAACTTTTCAATATCCAAAACAACAAGGGAAGGATTCGAGATTGTTTCGGCAAATACTGCCTTTGTATTTGGCCGAAACGCTTTTTCCAACTCTTCTTCGGGTGCATCCGGATCAACCAAAGTAAACGCAATGCCCAATTTCTTTAATGTAACCGTAAATAAATTGGAGGTTCCCCCATAGATTGTTGCAGAACTTACAACATGATCACCGGCAGAACAAATATTAAAAATTGCAAAGAAGTTTGCTGCCTGCCCCGAAGAGGTAAGCATGGCAGCAACACCGCCCTCTAAATCGCATATCTTTTGTGCCACTGCATCGTTTGTTGGGTTTTGCAGGCGGGAATAAAAATATCCCTCATCCTCTAAGTCAAACAAACGAGCCATTTGTTCACTCGTATCATATTTAAAAGTCGTTGACTGATAAATAGGCAGTACTCTTGGCTCACCCTTTTTGGGCTTATATCCACCTTGTATGCACATTGTTTCAATCTTATACTTTTGACTCATTTTTTAATCCTCCACCTTTTCCTCTTTTTTAATGAAATGAATTCCGTTTCCTCGTTAGTGGTGAGAATGACCACAAGAACAGTCTTCGCCACAGTGGGAATGGTCCTCTTCATCTTCCTCTAAGCCAAGAATATTAGCTAATACTTCTATAATAATCTGATTGGTACATGATTTAACATATCCCATCATATTTAACATAATCTCATCGGATTTTTCCATATCCGAAAGTGTATCATTCTTTTTTGTTTCTTCAAGCAACATGATAAGCTGCGGAGCTAGTTCTTCATATGTTTCTACTGTCGTTTGCGTAACAATTTTTGCTAAATCTTGTTTTGTCATCGATGCGCACCTTCCATTTCATTTAATGTTTGTTTTGCAATCCGTACTAAATCGTCTACTTGATCGACGATAATATCGGCACCAGCCTCTTCCAATTCCTCTCGCCCACGAAATCCCCAAGTAACACCTACGGTGTACATACCCGCTGCTTTACCTGTCTTCATATCCGTATTCGTATCACCTACATACATACATTCTTCTGGCTTTACCCCAAATTTTTCCGCTATCGCAAGTGCTCCATCTGGATGAGGCTTTCTAGGATAGACATTACAATAACCTAGCACACAATCAAAAAAATCATTATCATATATCGCATTTACTACATCAAGGGCATTATCGTGATCTTTATTTGTAAAAACCGCAATTTTAATTCCGGCATTTTTCATATCAGTGAGTACTTGCTCCAAACCTTTAAAGGACTTCACCTCGTAAGTACAGCCTTTCTCAAAAAGATTTCGATAAAGTAGGTACGCACGATCAAAATGCTCACACGTTGTATCTCCTGCTGCAATTAGTGCTCGTTCAATTAGTGCTTTTGAACCGTCTCCGGCAAAGTATTGAAACTTTTCTAATGGTTGTTTTTCTAAGTTGAATTTATCCAAACATAAGTTAACGGTATGCCACAATGACCTTAATGTGTCTGCGACTGTACCATCTAAATCAAAAATACATAATTTATACATTATTTCCTCCAATCCGATGCGATTTCCACCACATATTCGTTATACGAATTGCAATCCAGGCAATACTAATACCAATTATTCCACCTGCTAATATATCACTTGGAAAGTGTACATACAAGTACATTCTAGAAAACGCAATGCTAATAGCGAGACACCAGGCAACGATTCCAAACTTGCGATTCATAAAAAACAAAACACTAGCCGCTGCAAAAGATGACATTGTATGCCCTGAAGGGAACGAATAGTCATGGGGTGCTGCAATGAGCAGATTCGTAAACCCCCCAACCTCATAGGGTCGAATCCGTGCAACTAGAGGTTTTAAAGTTAGATTTCCAATAAACAAACATAGTATAAGGGATAATCCCATCATGACCCCGTATTTTCTCCAATTTTTATTCAGTAATAATAAAAGCGCAATAATAATCCAAACCATTCCACCATTGCCAATGGTCGACACAACGATCATAAATTGATCTAAAAATGGTGTGTGTAGCGTTTGTAACCAATTTAATATCGATATTTCAAATTCCAACTAGTACCTCCTGCCTTTTCTTCCCAGTATTTTAAAGTAATTGTAATATAAGTATTTGATATTTACAAGTAATTATAAAATTTTCCCTTTCCCTCTGAGAGAAATTAGTATATAATGTCCTTTAAGAAAATTTTTAGTGGAGGTAAAATCATGGATACAGTAGAATGTATTAAAACGAGAAGAAGCATTCGTAGCTTTACGAGTCAAAAGGTAACACATGACATGTTGGAACAGATTATTGAAACAGCTGCTTTTGCACCTTCATGGAAAAATACGCAAGTAACACGTTATTATGCAATCGAAAAGGATGATGTAAAAGCAGTTATTGCAGACGAATATAGTCCGGACTATAATCAGGAGATTATTCGTAAGGCACCGCTTCTAGTTGCCCTTACTATGGTAAGATCTCGATCTGGATACGAAAGAGATGGTTCCTTTTCTACTGTAAAAGAAACCGGATGGCAAATGTTTGACTGTGGCATCGCTGCACAAACATTTTGTTTGGCTGCCCATGACAAAGGTCTTGGAACTGTAATTATGGGTGTTTTTGATTATGAGAAAACAGCTGCATTACTGAACATACCTGATTCCGAAGAAATTACTGCATTAATTGCGGTAGGGTATTCGGATACAAAAGATGTCCCTGTTCCCAAAAGAAAGGCATTGGATATTCTTTTAACTTACTGCTAAAAATTCTTATGATTACGTTTTGAAAAGGAGATACGCATGAGACATTTATTAAGTCCTCTTGATTTTAGTGTTGAAGAAATAACAACTTTATTAGATTTAGCAAACGATATCGAATTGCACCGTGAAAAATATGCCCACAAATGTGATGGGAAAAAATTAGCTACTTTATTTTATGAGCCAAGTACACGAACAAGACTTAGTTTTGAAGCCGCTATGATGAACTTAGGCGGTAATGTGATTGGCTTTTCCTCTGCCTCTTCAAGCTCCGCCTCAAAAGGGGAAAGTGTAGCTGATACGATCCGAATGGTATCTTGTTATGCAGATATCTGTGCAATGCGCCATCCAAAAGAGGGTGCCCCAATGGTTGCCTCTCTTAACGCTTCAATCCCGGTAATTAATGCCGGTGACGGTGGCCATCAACATCCAAGCCAAACACTAACCGATTTACTTACCATACGCTCCTTAAAAGGTCGCTTAGATAATATGACCATTGGCTTTTGCGGTGACTTAAAGTTTGGTAGAACTGTTCATTCTTTAATTCACGCCTTAGCTCGATATACTGGAATAAAATTTGTACTGATTTCACCACAAGAATTGCGTATTCCAAGTTATATCCGCGAAGATGTATTAAAGGCTGGTGGATTTGAATTTGAAGAAATCACGGATTTAGAAGAAGCAATGCCACAGCTGGATATCTTATATATGACTCGTGTACAAAAAGAACGATTCTTTAATGAAGAAGAATATATACGTATGAAAGACTGCTATATTTTAGATAAACAGAAAATGGCTTTCGCCAAAAAAGATATGATTGTATTGCATCCTCTGCCACGGGTAAATGAGATTTCCGTTGAAGTGGATAATGACCCAAGAGCATCTTATTTTAAGCAAGTTCAATATGGGGTTTATGTTCGAATGGCACTCATATTAACCTTACTCGGTTTAGAAGCCTAAGTTTTTTAAGGAGTGATTTCATGGGCGATTCTCTTATTTTTCATATTGATGTAAACTCTGCTTATCTTAGCTGGGAGGCAGTAAAACGATTAAAAGAACTTGATTCGGTAGATTTAAGAACAATCCCTTCTGCCATCGGCGGTGATCGAGAAAAAAGACACGGGGTCATACTGGCAAAGTCTGAACCTGCAAAAAAGTATGGAATTATAACTGGAGAGCCCATTTCAAATGCTTTAAAAAAATGTCCCGATTTATATGTCGCTCAACCAGATTTTGATTTATATAGTAAAAATTCCAATGCATTTATGGAAGTATTAAAACGGTATGCCCCAGTCATAGAACAATATTCCATAGACGAGGCCTTTGCAGATCTGTCTGGTACGTCCTACCTATATAAGGATCCGATTGCTCTTGCTCATGAGATAAAAGATACGATTAAAAATGAGCTTATGTTTACCGTAAATATTGGAATTTCAACAAATAAACTACTGGCGAAAATGGCATCGGATTTCGAAAAGCCGGATAAGGTGCATACCCTATTTCCAGATGAGATTAAAAAGAAGATGTGGCCCCTTCCCGTTGGCGAGCTATTTTTTGTAGGAAATACAGCAAAACGAAAATTACATGATCTAGGTATTTCTTCCATCGGTGATTTGGCCTGTTGTGATGTAAACTTGTTGCGTACCCATTTAAAAAAGCAAGGGGATATCATATATCAATATGCCAATGGAATTGATTCTTCTAAAGTCGAAAAAGAAGAACCCGATAACAAGGCATATGGCAATTCTACAACCATTGCTTATGATGTAACCACCTTTGAATATGCAAAAATGATTTTATTATCACTATGTGAATCCGTCGCTGCAAGATTAAGAGAGGATGGTGTAAAAGGCTCCTGTGTCACCGTACACTATACTGACCATAATTTTATTAGCCGCTCCCATCAACGGACATGCCCATCTCCGACTAATATAACTGGTGAAATTTATGCGATTGCATTTGGACTATTTGAAACTCTGTGGGAAAAGCAAACTCCATTACGGCTCATTGGCGTACAAGTTAGTAAGCTTACTACAGAGGAGATTCGTCAATACAATATTTTTGATATGGACAAATATGAAAAACTGGGAAAGCTTGATCGCGCAATTGATCAAATCCGAAATAAATATGGAAATAATTCCATAAAACGGGCTTGCTTTATTGATCAGAAACAAGAGTCCTATGGGAAGTACCCCGTGTATACGCCATCAGACAACGAATTCAAGGATGGCAAAGGAAAAGAATACAGATTGGAGAAATAATTATGTTAAACGTAAGTGGATTAAAAGAGGGATTTGTTTTAGATCATATCCAGGCTGGAAAAGCAATGGATATCTATCATTACCTTGGGTTAGATAAATTAGATTGCCAGGTTGCAATAATAAAAAATGCAAAAAGCAATAAATTAGGTAGAAAAGATATTATTAAAATTGAAGGCGGTATTGATGTCGTTGACTTAGATGTACTTGGATATATCGACCATAACATTACGATAAATATAATTAAAGACAACATGATCGTCGAAAAGAAGACACTGAATCTGCCAAAGAAAATAACGAATGTTATCCAATGTAAAAATCCTAGATGTATCACATCCATTGAGCAAGAACTTCCACAAGTTTTTGTTCTAACAAACGAAGACGATGAAGTATACCGTTGCATGTACTGTGAAGAAAAATATGATAAATAGTAAAAACTCGGAGCAATCCGGAGTTTTTGTTTTTTTACGCCTTAAATTATTTAAGATTTTATTATGAAAAAGTACAGATACTTAATATAATATTAAGTTTTTGCACATAATATGTCCACAATTTCGATTTATACTTATCTCATCTATCAAAAGATAGAAACTTTTTCCTTCCTCTTAACATAGGAGCCTCTTTCGAGGCTCTATTTTTTTATCATATTCTTATTAATTTAATCAAGAGCCTGGGTATTGTTACTGTAGAATTCGTCACCGTTTCTATAAACGCTTCCTTATCTGTTATCTCTTAAATTTAATTGCAAAGATGAGACCAGCTAGTAAAATAACAACGGATGAGCCAAGTAAAATCCATGTGTCGATTCCATTTGATGACTGCGAATCCAGCATGCCCATCTGTGTCATATTCCCTCGATTTTCATCCATTAGACCATTTTCTCCAGGGAAGTTATTCCCAGCTGCATTATCCGGAATCTGCATCCCGTTTGGCATCTAATTATTTGTGTCTTCACTGCTCTGATCGGTTTGTGTACCATCCCCGTTCCCGTTACTCTGTTGGTTGGAACCTGGCATTTGCGGCATTGCATCGGAATTGTTCGACTTATCGCCCTGATTATCTTCGCCATTTCCCATCTTATCACCCTTGCCCATAGTATTACCCATAGAGCCCATAGCAGAAATAAAAAGAGAAGATGCATCAATAAGCGCTGAATCGTCCTGTGTCTGTTCATCGGAAGTCGAAGGGATTGTACCATCTAACTGTCCATTGATACTCTCTGCACGAAGCTGGCAGAACTCTTTCAAGGTAGAAGCCCCTTCTTCAAATTCCTCATAAGTACAGAACTTCGTTGGATCTTTTTCTACATAAGGAGCGATCATCTCAGTCACAGAATCAATCATTTCATCAAAATAGCCACTATCAAAATAATCGGATATGAACTGTGCAAAGTACTGGTGATAAAGGGCTGTATACGCTTCATTTTCAAAAATCCATGAAAGCATCGGACGAGATTCCACTGCTCCACCCGATACTGGTGTGTCAATCGGATAATTGACTAAGCTTGTGGCTGTTGAAACCGACTGGAAACCACCAAATGCAAGATTATAATCCCAAGGTATCATAGATAACTTACCGTCTTCCTCATAAAGGTAGTAATTATGAATCATAGATCCGGTATAACTATCAAAATTGCATACAAAATTGTGTACGACGAAATAGCGGATTACTTCATCGACATTTACCACCTCCTCTATATTTACACCCTCATTCAAATCCTTTAATGAAGCAATTAGACGGTCCTTGTCGGCATCTGTAAGGTTTGTCTTTGCATTATCAAAAATATTGCTATAGCTGTCATAATCATCATCTGAATAAAGAAGAGATACATCATCACTTCCCATGGTCATACCACCGCCCATGCCACCTTTATCTGGTATCGTCCCATTATCAGATCTTTCTCCGTTTTGTATAGCATCTCCGTTTTGTGTGGCATCTCCATTTTCTGCCGTGTTACCATTATTCGGCATTTCCCCTGCTCCTGGTGGAGTCATATTTTGCGGCATATTTTCACCATCCATACTGGTATCCGTATCAGATTCGGTATTGGAATTTTCGTTCGAATTGGTAAATTCTTTCATAGCCGTTTTATCGAAATTACCACCATTTCCACCAGCCCCCCCCATACTCATGCTATCTGGATTATAAAGATCACCATAATCACTACCGTAGTTACGTTCTAAAAAGCTTTCTTCCACTCCTTCTACCGCAAGATATAAGCCCCAATCTTCTCCATTGACAGTAATATATACAAAGCTGCTTAGGGGAGCATCAACACCGAAATATCCCATCATCTGATAGGTGAGAAAGTCTTTCATATAGGTATTATCCTGAATAATGTTATTTAGACTAATTTTGTCCAGACCATTGTACGTTTTCGTATCATCATAATGATCAAATTCAATTTTAAAGCTGTACCGGTTATTGCCATATGCCGCAACTGAGCTAAGGGACGTATTTCCCTTTGCACGGATTCCCACGTTTTTATAGGATTCATTGTCAATGATTACAGAGCATACTGCATATTCCTCGTCCTCGCAACTAGCCAGAAAGCTGTCCCAGTCGTCTATCACAATATCGATTGTGTGAACAGACGAGGAATCAAACAGTTTTGTTTCATAGGCCACACTCGTTTCAGCTGCCTGAACACCGAGTTTTTCTGCGTTGACAAATAGCCCCGTCAAAATCAAGACAAAGGCAAGGGCGGTACAGCAGATTTTATCAACATGCTTGTGCGTTGACATGGCTTTGCCTCCTTATCCCATATACTCGCCGTTGTAGCTAACAAGTACTGCACTCTTAATTCCATTCATCTCTGAAAGGATGTTAATAAAGTCGGTATTCTCATCCTTCATACGGATTTCCATATTAAGTTCAATTGCGCCTCTTTGTGCCGTTTTACTCTTTACAACACAGCGCTGTACCTGTTTATTTAAAAAATCCATGGCCATCCGTTCACTGTCATGGTTTTCACAGCTAATCACTACGATATAAGGATTAACATGAGACTTTTTGTTAACGAACACCAGTAGAATCACGCCAATCACTACACTTCCAATTACTGCCAGTGGAATTAAACCCGCCGCTAAAACGATACCAATGGCTATCGACCAGAAAAGAAAGGCGATATCTAACGGTTCCTTAATAGCTGTTCGGAAACGCACGATGGAAAGGGCACCAACCATACCAAGGGAAAGAACTACGTTAGAGGTTACTGCAAGAATGACAACGGTTGTAATCATCGTAAGGGCAATCAATGTAACGCCAAAACTGGAGGAATACATGACACCTGAAAAGGTCTTTTTATAAATATAAAAAATAAACAATCCAAGACCAAAAGCTAGTACTAAGGCAACTATCATATCAAGAATATTGACACTATTCATGTTTTCAAGAAAGTTAGATTTAAAAATATCATTAAAACTCATTGTTATTGTTCTCCTTTAATTGTCCTTCTATCAGCCGTACATACGGCAGATTGCGTATTTTGAAAAAGCGGAGGTACGACGTCCCTCAAGTTGTACTACGTCTCGAATCACAGAAGGTAGGAACTCGTCCCATTTTACCTCAAGAATAATAGGGGAATCACCTGTTGGAATCGTAACAGACGAAGGATTAAGAAAATCGGTATTACCAAGTCCTGTGCGAATATTATAATCGAGTGTGATGCGCACATTGCCAGGAGCATAAACAAATGGCTGTCTCGTATAAGCCACAATTGTTTTGGGACGAAGCCCCTGTGACATCATCTTACCATATAATTCTTCCACTAGTTTTCTACCGCTGTTCCTCATCCATTCATAATTGCCTTCTAAAATAGCCTGAACTTCTTCTTTTGTCAACGATACTTTATCTTTACATCCAAGACCGTTAAACTTACTTTTCTTCTCCAGATAAATCAGCGTGGTATCCCTGTTATAATAGCGGATGCGGAATTTTTCGCGTATGTTCACACCATTCAATTTCTCCCGCAACACTTTATCTGCTGGATTATCAAAATATAAGCTTCGGATTTCATATTTACCATCTATTGCATGGGTATCTACCTTTGCCACGGCACGAAGCCGTTGCCGGATCGCAATCATATCAGAAACATTGATTTCGTGTTTCCACTCATGGCGAAAATTCATAATATAGCATCACTCCTTTCTTTGATTTACATGGATTTTACATTAGTTACCTTAGCGGTAACTTAGAAAAACACCCGCAGCTAAGAAAACTGCGGGTGTTTTATGTGAATAATTTGTGAAGTTATAGTTTTACAGTAAAAGTAATGGTATTTTCGTTTTCATAACCGGCAGTTATCGAACCTTTGTGCGCTTCCGCTATGGCCCGGGCAACGGATAATCCAATTCCATATCCACCACTTTTCTGTGTCCTTGCACTGTCTCCCCGAAAAAAACGGTCAAATAGCTTTTCTAGATCTCCTTCTGGTAATTTCATGCAAGTATTTTTCACCTGAAGAATAACTGCTCGTTCTGACTTTTGCAAAGACACAGTGATTCTCCCATTTGGATTCGTATATTTCACTGCATTGTCCATTAAAATAGAAATCAACTGCATTATATTATCCCGATTCCCATGGAGTATAACCTTCGGCTGTATGTCTTTTTGTATCGTAACGCCACTTAAGGCTGCTGACTCATAAAACAGATTCAATGTTTCTTCTAATAGAAGACTTACAGAAAAATCACTAGCGGGAAAACTCCTCCCGTTTTCATCCATTTTAGCTAAAATAAGAAGGTTTTCCATTAGACCGCTAAGACGGGTTGTCTGTGCACGGATGTTACGACTCCACTTATTTTCACCGTTATGAAGTTCCATCGCATCTGTATTGGCAAGAATAATGGCCAGTGGAGTTTTAATTTCATGACCCGCATTTGTGATAAACTGTTTTTGTTTTTCTATATTTTTTGCAATTGGAAGAATTGCTTTTTTAGAAAGAAAAATCACTAGCAAAAGCATTAAAATCCAACAAATTATACCGATACAAAATGAATTTACCAATACCATAAGGATGGAATACAGTTGGATTGATGTATCTAGAAAAATAATGACACTTCCTTTCCCATCATTAGAAGGTGTGATTTTATATTTAAACTGATCAATACTTCCAGAAACATCTCCCCGTTCATAGGCCTTTTGTGCAAACACTTCCGCTTCCGTTTCTGTTATGGAAGCAATTCGGCTGACATCGGTCTGAAGAACATTTCCAACTGTATCCAAGCCCACGACAAAATATCGGGCCGACATAGCTGTATCTCTTAGGAACGGTGAGCCAAATAAACTTGGTTTCCCTTTTTTCTGTTGTTCCATTTGAGGTGGAAATCCTCCTTCATTTTCCGATAACATCATAAGTGTCCGCTCTGCCTGTTGGCTAACCATCCAATAGTTAACCCCATTAATTGCTCCAAGTAAAACAAGGAGCAGGACCGATATTGCCACCATCGCCGTTATAATAAATTTTTTCTGAAGTGTTTTTATCATCGTATTTCCTCCAGGGTATAACCAATGTTGCGCTTTGCTCGGATTTCCACCTTTGCGTTAAGCGCCGCCAGCCGTTTACGTAAATAGGAAATATACACCCATACCGTCCCAAGTTCCGCATCTGTGTCATACCCCCATACTTTCACAAGTAAATCTTCCGATGAGAGATAGATTCCCTGATTTAGCATAAGAAGCTCCATAAGGCGGTATTCCAATTTGGGCAGGACGAACGACTGACCATTTACCCCAAGCTCATAACTGCGAAGATTTAGATAAATATCCCCGAATTTTAAAATATCTGGTGTGAATTCCTCCCGCCGCCGCAGCATAGCTCTGACTCTTGCTAGAAATTCACCCATAACAAAAGGTTTTGTAACATAATCGTCGGCACCAAGATCAAGCCCTAGGATACGTTCCTCCACTTCTGCCTTTGCGGTCAGCAACAAAATGGGGGTTCGGCATCCCTCTTTTCGGAGTTGTCTCAAAACCTCAAGTCCATTCTTTTTTGGCATCATAATATCAAGAATAATGCCATCATACTGTTCTGCCCGCGCATAAGCAAGCGCTTCCTCACCGTCATAAACAGCATCTACCATATATTTATGATATGTCAAAATATCCACCACTGCCTCGGACATGCTGACTTCATCTTCTGCAAATAACAATTTCATATCTTATCACCTCGATATACTTTCGTTATATCATAAAAAAAGGGGCTGTAAAAAAAGTCCCTAACTAAGAATCGCCAGTTCCGGCAAATGCCGG
>JBKTKK010000028.1:0-13150 GCA_047242405.1 Lachnospiraceae bacterium
AAAGTATGTAGAGGATCTTTTATCAAAATTAGTAGAAGAGAAGAAGTATGTAGTTGATCTTCAGAAGAAAATAGACCATTTAAAAAATGAATTGGAAAAAGTTACTGGGGATGAAAAGTTCCATATGATGGAGAAACTACGTGTAGAGGAATCGGAAGCAAATAATAAGTTCATGAATTTAGTACAAGTAATTGGTGGCTTTTATGTTGCAGATGATTTACAACCAATCTCTCAAATTTTATTAAAGGAACATCATTGTGCGGTCGAATGTTGTAAAATTCGTGAAAAAAGAAGAACAATGGAAGCAGCCAATGCATCTGCTGAAAATCTTGCACAGGCAGACAAGGCTTTAAAAGAAAAAGAAGCGGAATTAGAAAGTATCCGAAAGGATATTTATAAGTTACAGGATCAGTACCGCAAGAATCCAGAGTTTGATAAGTACGAAGCATTTAGAGATAAGGGTATTAATTTAGCTTTATTAACAGAAGAGGAAATGCGTAGTTTAAGAAAAGATATGCAGTTGATTTTCCAGGACCCATATTCTTCTCTTAATCCGAGAATGACCGTTGGACAGATCATTGGTGAGGGACTTTTAGCTCATAATTTCTTTAAGAAAAATGATAAGAATATGCAGAATTACGTAACAGAAGTAATGGAAAAGTGTGGATTAGCACCTTACTTTATTCATCGTTACCCGCATCAGTTCTCTGGTGGACAAAGACAGCGTATTGGTATCGCTCGTTCCTTAGCTTTAAAGCCTAAGTTTGTAGTATGTGATGAAGCGGTATCCGCTTTGGATGTATCAATCCAGTCACAGATTATTAACTTGCTTTTAGACTTAAAAGAACAAGAAAACTTAACGTACCTCTTTATCTCTCATGACTTAAGTGTTATTAAATACATTAGTGACCGTGTAGGTGTTATGTATCTTGGTAATTTAGTGGAGTTAGCAGAAACTGCGGAGTTATTTGCGCATCCAACGCATCCTTATACCGAAGCGTTATTATCTGCCATTCCTACTACAGATATCGATGCTAAGAAGGAAACGATCATCTTGGAAGGAGATATTCCTAGCCCAATCAAACCTCCAACTGGATGTAAATTCCATACAAGATGCCGTTATTGTACCGATATCTGTAAAAAAGTTACACCTGCCTTTGAAGAAGTAAGCCCAGGTCACTTTGTTGCCTGTCACCATAAGCTTGGACAGCAAGATAAGTAAGATAAGAAAGGTAGTGTAAAGTATGCTATTTGACAAAAAGTTTAACCGTTCACTGGAAACGGTTAAAAATAAGAATAAGAAATTCTTTGGGGAGTACAATGAAAGTGTTTTTGATGACCTGAAAGAAAATGAGGTTGTCATAGACGAGCCAGAAGATACAAATTATGAACTTAGTCCGGAAGATCTGGAAGAAATGAAACGAGCCGATGAAATTTTGGCAAAACAAAGAAGAGAATCCGGATTAAGAGGTGGTACTGAATTTGAAAAAAAAGATATGGCTGCCTTATTACTATCTTCTTTACTCGTATTTCTACCAGCGATTTTTCTTGTGCTAGGCATATTTGCATTGGTTACTTGGCTTATTACTCTGATGTTTTAGCTTATAATAGAATATATAAAAAAAGCTGTTATATTTCTACAATTGTAGTGATATAGCAGCTTTTTTATTTTCTTTGAGGGGTATTCTTTTTTTGGATTCTGTGCTAATATCAAACTATTAAACTTTGGAAGAGGAAGAATGAAATTATGAGAGATAATTATATTCGTGTTGCTGCAGCCACACCAAAAATCAAAGTTGCTGACCCTGAATATAATGGGCAGCAAATTCGTGAATTGATTGAAAAGACACATAAAAATAAAGCGAAGCTTATTGTATTACCGGAGCTTTGTATTACCGGATATACATGCGGCGATTTGTTTTTGCAAAGCACACTTTTAGATCAGGCCATGGAAGAGTTACGAAAAATTGTAAAGTTTAGCGAAGGTAAGAAAGTCCTTATAGCTGTTGGTCTTCCAATGGAGCGTTTGAACCGCTTATTTAATGTAGCAGCAATTTTATCAGATGGAAAATTATTAGGATTTATTACAAAATCCTTTATCCCAAATTATTCCGAATTTTATGAAAAGAGGTATTTTGCCGAAGGAAAACAGGAAGCAGAAATGATTACTTTTGAAGATTATGACGGAAATACGTACCAAGTTCCGATGGGAAGCGATATTTTGTTTGTGTGCAAAAATGTTCATGAGTTAATAGTAGCTGCAGAAATTTGCGAAGATGTCTGGACACCAAATCCACCGAGTATAAGACATGCCTTAGCCGGTGCTACGGTTATTTTAAATCCGTCGGCAAGTGATGAAACGACTGGGAAAGGTATGTATCGAAATAGTTTAATATTAGGTCAGTCTGCTCGACTTATTTGCGGTTATATATACGCCAATGCTGGTGAGGGCGAGTCAACACAGGATTTAGTTTTTTCTGGGCACAATATGATTGCAGAAAACGGTACGCTTTTATGCGAATCCAAAACGCTCGGTCATGAAACCATTTATGCTGATCTTGACCTTGAGCGGATTCGTAGTGAGCGCCGTAGAATGGGGACATTTGGTCCAGAGAGCAGAAAGGGATATGAAATTGTCGAGTTTACATTGGAAAAAGAAGAGTTGGACTTAAACCGTTATATCGATCCATTCCCCTTTGTACCAAGTGGAAAAGAAGACCGTAGTAAACGTTGCGAGGAGATTCTCTCCATACAATCGATGGGGCTTAAAAAGAGATTAGAGCATACCGGCTGTAAGTCAGCCGTACTTGGTATTTCAGGCGGTCTAGATTCGACCCTCGCTTTGCTTGTAACTGTGCGTGCATTTGATGCATTAAATCTTTCCAGAACTGGAATCACCGCAGTAACAATGCCTTGCTTTGGTACTACAGATCGTACCTATATGAATGCTTGTGAATTAACAAGAAAGTTGGGTGCTACGTTAAAAGAGGTTGATATAAAAGAGGCTGTTATGATCCATTTTCGTGATATAGGACATGACCCTGAAAGAAAAGATGTTACGTATGAAAATTCACAAGCAAGGGAGAGAACACAGGTTTTGATGAACATTGCAAACCAAACCGGTGGGCTTGTAATAGGAACAGGGGATATGTCAGAATTAGCCTTAGGCTGGGCAACGTATAATGGAGACCATATGTCAATGTATGGGGTTAACTGTTCTGTGCCGAAGACATTGGTACGACATTTGGTTCAATATTGTGCGGATACGTGTAAAGATAGCACATTAAGTAATGTTTTGATTGATGTGTTAGATACGCCGGTTAGTCCAGAATTGTTACCACCAAAAGATGGTGAGATTGCTCAAAAAACAGAGGATATTGTTGGACCATATGAATTGCATGATTTCTTTTTATATTATGTGTTACGTTTTGGATATCACCCAAAGAAAATATATCGGATGGCGAAATATGCATTTACCGGAATGTATTCAGAAGAGGTTATTCTTAAATGGATGAAAACATTTTACCGTAGATTTTTTAGTCAACAATTCAAACGTTCCTGCTTGCCAGATGGACCGAAGGTAGGATCGGTTGCCGTCTCCCCTAGAGGCGATTTACGTATGCCAAGCGATGCATCTGCATCATTATGGCTGAAAGAATTAGAAGAACTTTAAATTCACTTATTCCTATATATATTTGTATTAAATCATAGCGTATATTAAGTGTGAATGATATAAATATAAAATAAATGGTAGCTATAATCAAATTTCTTTAAACTTATTCAGGTGCTTCATACTGAGAATCTTGGATGAGCATCTGGCCGTTATTTTTTGAATGAAACAGAGCTGCACACAAATTACCAAGTGTGACAGCTCTGTTTTTGTATATTCATTTTATCTATTTTGTAATTTTTGCTTTATCCAGTGCCGTGCCAATTGCCTTTAATAATACGTTGGCTGTGTACTTAATATCATCCGAGTATGTAATCGAATCCAAGGATTGCGTTTCACACACCTGTTTACCAATACTATCCAGTGCTGTTTGCATAAATGGATACATAGTTGCAACGGATTCACTTAAGTTTACAAAACGTACAGAATTAATATGGTCGGAATCGACTGCTACTTCTACATCAATTGCTTGATTATTCAATGTAATGGAGGCAGTATAGATTCCTGGTATGTAGCTTTTTGCCGTCTCTTCCGGCTTTTCCTTCTTGCCAGAGGAAAACATGTAAATAAGCAGTATGATTAGTATGATTCCGAGTGCAACGAAGATTGCCGTGTAGATAAGCTCTCTCATTTTTAGTACAACAATTTTGGTTTTAGAACTCATATGCATTCTCCTTCTTCTTGGGCTTTTAAGGTAGCCCGTTATACCTTTATACCACAAGAATCTGTCTGGTAGCGTTTATATACAATATGAAGCAACTTCGTAAAATATGTGAGTTTTCCAATTTTTTTCTCAAAATTCGGATATTTCATAAGCTTGTGTAATAGAAGGGGATATGTTACCATGGATTTAGTTCAAGATTTTGCTATATTGTTCATGTAGAGTTTGTTCATTATAGAAAGGAGTTTTATGGGGTTACAGTTTATTTTTGGAAATGCAACTTCAAGAAAAACGGATTTTCTCATTGAGAAAACAATTGAAGAATCAATCAAAAATAGTAATATAAATTATGTTATGATCGTACCGGAGCAAGCTACACTTTTAACACAGAAAAAAATAATACAAAAGCATCCAAAACGAGCGTTATCCAACATTGACATACTAAGTTTTGGTCGTCTAGCATATCGAATATTTGAAGAACTCAATTTGCCAGTTTTCCAAATATTAGATGATACCGGTAAATCTATGATATTAAGAAAAGTAGCTGCGGAGCAAAAGGGTAGTCTTACTGCATTTCAAAAGAATTTATCCAAAACGGGTTTTATAGAAGAATTAAAATCCATGATGTCGGAATTTTTTCAGTATGGTATTGATGGAAATCGGCTGAAAGAGGTAAAAGAGCGATTAGAGGATAAGCCACTGTTGAAAATGAAACTGGATGATTTACATCTTATTTATGATGATTTTTGCAGAAGGATGCAAGGTGCGTATATTACGGCGGAGGAGTTATTACCGTCTCTTTGCAAAGTGATTAATCGATCTTCCATCATATCCAATAGTGTACTTATATTTGATGGATTTACAGGTTTTACACCAGTGCAATACCAACTTTTAGATTTATTAATGATTTATGTAAAAGATATTATCGTATCAGTAACAATGGATCCATCCCTAAACCCCTATAAGCAGGCAAAAGACCATGAATTATTCCGGATGAGTCATAATATTGTTTGTAATTTAACGAAGATGGCAGATAATAACCAGATAAAGAAGTGGAACAATATTTCAATCACCGATTGTGGCAAGTTTCATTCTTCAATTACCCATATTGAAACGAACCTATTCCGATATCCCTATAACGTTTACCGGAAGGAGCAGGAAGCCGTGAAAATTTATCAAGCTAAAAATCCGGAAGAGGAAGTAAAACATGTACTTCGAGAAATTTTACACCTAATCCGAGAGGAAAAATATCAATACAAAGATATTGCGATTATTACTGGAGATTTAGCTTCATACGCTCCCTTTATTGATAATTGGTTTTCAAAAGTAGGGCTCCCTTATTTTTTGGATCGGAAGAAAAATTTATTGGGTAACCCAATGGTGGAATTAATACGTGGGGCGCTTGAAGTAATTGAAAAAGATTTTTCTTATGAAAGTATGTTTCGCTACTTACGTAGCTGCCTGAATCCAATCGATTCCTTTTCTGTGGATATGCTGGAAAACTACGTTACTGCATTAGGGATTCGTGGATATAACCACTGGGCATCGGAATGGACCCGAACCTATCCAGGATTTGTTGAGGAACGATTGGAGGAAATCAATGCCACTAGAAGAACGGTTGTGCAACAATTCGATAAACTAAGAGAAGTTTTTAAAGATAAGGAATCAAGTGTTCGCACAAAAACGGCTTATCTCTATCAATTTTTGAAAGAAATGGAAACAGAGAATCGGATGAAGAAGATGGCCATTGATTTTGGTTGTGCAGGGGAGTATATGCTTCAGAAAGAATATGAGCAAGCCTTTGCAAAGGTTATGGATCTGTTTGATGAGTTTGTTCGTTTAATGGGGGATGATAAAATTCCATTTCAAACGTACAGTGATATATTGGATGCTGGTTTTGAAAATATTCAAGTTGGTCTTATTCCTCCAACAATTGATCGACTTGTAATTGGGGATTTGACGAGAACTCGTCTAGGAGATATTAAAGCACTCTTTGTCCTAGGTGTAAATGATGGGATCATTCCATCTAATAATGGTAAGGGTGGATTGCTTTCGGATATGGATCGGGAGAAGCTAAAAGAATTCGATTTAGAATTGGCTCCTACTGGTAAGGAAGAAGGTTTTATTCAGAAATACTACTTATATCTGATGTTAACAAAGCCAATGGAAAAATTAGTGTTATCCTATAGTCGAGTAAATGCCGAAGGAAAGGGGATCCGTCCCTCCTATCTAATTAGTACAATGAAAAAAATCTTCCCGAATCTTAGAGAGGAAGAAGAAGCATCGAATCCGGGATTATGGGCTTTATTGCAGCCAGATAGTAGCTTTGATACGTTATTGGATGGCTTAAAAGAATTTCAGAGGGGAAGTAGCCGTGTATGGTGGCAGGACTTATATAGTTGGTACTATACAAAAGAGGAATATAAGCCAAGGCTTATGCATATTGTGGATGCATTATTTTATGGATATCGGAAAGAAAAGTTATCAGAGGAAGTAGCCAGGCGTTTATTTGGGGCATCGCCCATGAATAGTGTTACAAGGTTAGAGCGATTTGCAGGCTGTGAGTATGCACACTTTCTCGCATATGGTTTAGGATTAAAACCAAGGGCCGAATACCAACTGGCTGCTATGGATTACGGGAATATTTTTCATAATTCCATTGAGACATTCTTTCAACTACTGACAGAAAAGAAGTTAGTGTGGGAAACTATAACGGTGGAAGAACGAATGGACTTAGTAAAGGAAAGTGTTTCTAAAGTTACGACTGAGTATGGAAATACAATACTGCAAAGTACGGCAAGAAACCAGTTCTTAGCGGGAAGATTAGAACGAATGACAGATAAGACCATTTGGGCTTTGGCTGAGCAGTTAAAAGCCGGTGGATTTCTTGCAGCGGGTAGTGAAGTTTATTTCTCTGCAGAGGATAATTTACCCCAAATGCAATTTGAGTTATCAGAAGGCGTTTATATGGCGTTGCAGGGAAGAATAGACCGTGTCGATTTAGCGGTGGAAGATGATCAAGTTTTTGTAAAAATTATTGATTATAAAACGGGAGCTACCTCCTTTGACTTGACAAAGATATACCATGGATTACAATTGCAATTAATTATATATTTAGCAGCGGCGGTTGAGATGAAAAAACGCGAGTTTCCAAATAAAGAGGTTGTTCCTGCGGGCATTTATTATTACAACATAAAAGATCCAATTGTTGAGCGTCCAGAACAAGCTGAAGTCGATGCAATCGAGCGGGCATCGTTAGACGAAATGCGTATGAATGGGTTATCCAATAGTGATCCGGCCATCTTAAATCTTATTGACCATGTAGGTAAAAAGAAATCGATGGTAGTAAAAAATCTGACAAGAGATGAAAGCGGGATACCTTCTAGTCGTTCTATGGTGGCAGATACAAAACAAATGCATATGCTTTGTGCATATGGGACCGATAAGGTTGCAAACCTTGGCCGAGAAATGATGAAAGGAAAATTGGATATTAATCCTTATGAATACAAAAAGGGACGTCCTTGTGATTATTGTGAATTTAAATCCGTGTGTGGATTTGACAGTAGGCTGGAAGGATATCATTATCGTAGGTTTTCACCACTAAAACCCGATGAAATGTGGGAGGTATTAAATAAAATTTATAAGGAAGATAAATAAAGCAGAAGGGAGGCGCTAAAATGGGGGTTTCATGGACAAAAGAGCAAGAGCAAGTAATAAATTTGAATAACCGAAATATTCTCGTCTCTGCTGCAGCTGGAAGTGGAAAGACAGCAGTGCTCGTAGAACGTATCATTCATAAAATAAGTAATGAAGAACATCCCTGATATTGACCGCTTATTAATTGTGACCTTTACAAAGGCAGCGGCTGCAGAGATGCGGGAGCGAATTGGACTTGCAATCGAGGCAAAAGTAGAGGAAGAGCCGGAAAATGAACATTTACAAAGGCAATTAACCTTAATTCATCATGCACAGATTACAACCATTGACAGTTTTTGTATGAATATTTTACGGAATAACTTCCATCGCATAGAACTGGATCCTGCATTTCGAGTAGGAGACGAAGGGGAACTAAAGTTACTAAAAGAAGAAGTACTTACCGATCTCATGGAGCGTCATTATGTTTTAGGCGATAAAAGATTCAATGATTTTGTGGATACGTATGCAACAGGAAAAGACGATTCCTCCATAACAAAATTAATTTTAGATTTTTATGAGTTTTCTAGAAGTTATCCCTGGCCAGAAGAATGGCTCAAGGCTTGCGGGGACAGTTATGCACTACAAGATGCCCAAGGTATGAATGAGCAAGAATGGATGTGTTTTTTAATAAAGCAGGTAAATATGCAGTTGGATGAATATTTACGATTGTATGATCGAATGATTGCAATCTGTAATGAAGAGGATGGTCCAGAAAGCTATTTATCGGTAATTATACCGGAGCGGGATAATATCGCAAATGCACTTGGGACAACGGATTATCAAAGCTTATCAAAAGCAGTGAGGAGTATAGCCTTTGGCAGAAAGCCAAGAAAAAAGAAGACCGATATGTATAGTGACGAGAAAGCAGCACTTGTGTCTACGTTACGAGATCGGGTAAAGGCAGGGATAAAAAGCTTAATTAAATCCTATTTTTATAAATCAATGGATGGGCTATACGAAGATATGTTAGGAGCAGGAGCAGCTGTCCGAGCCTTAGTGGATTTGACGTTAGAATTTGCAGAGGATTTTAAAGCGGCAAAACAAAAAAAGAATGTGTTAGATTTTGGAGATCTGGAACATTTTGCTTTGGATATTTTAGTAACCTATAAAGATGGAGAAATGATGCCCACCGATGTAGCAAATCAGTATAGCGAAGAATTTGAAGAAATAATGATAGATGAGTACCAAGACAGCAATATGGTACAAGAAGTTTTGTTAAATAGTATTTCAAAAGAACGCTTTGGTAGGCCAAATGTATTTATGGTAGGCGATGTGAAGCAAAGTATATACAAGTTCCGATTGGCAAAGCCAGAATTGTTTATGGAGAAATATGAAAATTATACACTAGAAGATAGCCTTTATCAAAAAATTGAACTCCATAAAAATTTTAGAAGCCGAGAGGAAGTTTTGCAGGCAGTAAATTTTATCTTCTATCAAATTATGCGGAAACAGTTGGGGGATATTGATTACACAAATTCCTGTGCCCTTCATAAAGGCATGGATTATGAACCATTTGAGAAAGAATGTGGAGGAGCTACCGAGCTTTTATTACTAAATTTGGAAGGCAGTACTGGAGATGGAGAAAGTGATTTACAGCTAGAATCAGAGCAAGGAAATGATAGGGAGGAGGATGAGGAGGCTGTAACGGATCGCGAATGGGAAGCAAAATTAATTGCTGCTCGAATTAAAGAGTTAACAGATCCAGAAAAAGGACAGTTTATTTATGATAAGCGTCTTAAAACTTACCGAAGAGCGACGTATAAAGATATTGTAATACTATTACGAACAATGGCAGGTTGGTCGGATCCATTTGTACAAGCGTTGATGAATCAGGGGATTCCCGCCTATTCGGAGTCTCAAAATGGATATTTTACGACAATAGAAATCCAGACAATACTAAACTTATTGCGTATTATTGATAACCCAATTCAAGACATACCCCTTGCTTCTATTTTAAAATCTCCTATAGTAAATTTAACGAGTGAAGAATTAGGAAAGGTAAAAATTCCATATATAAACACAGGTTTAGGAAATGGACTCTATGGAGCAGTTTTATTCTATATGGAACATTTCGCAAAGGAAGAAGGGGATGAAATTTATCAAAAACTTCATCTGTTTATGGGAAAGCTAAATCAATATCGAAAGTGGTCATCCTACCTACCGCTTCATGAATTGTTGCAGAAGGTTTTAAATGATAGCGGATATTATGAATATGTATGTGCAATGCCAGCTGGAGAAAGACGTCGTGCAAATGTGGACATGCTCTTTGAGAAAGCATTGACATTTGAGGCAACCAGTTACCGTGGGCTTTTTCATTTTATCCGATATATTGAAAAGTTGCAAAAGTTTGCGGTAGACTTTGGGGAAGCTTCAACAATAAGTGAGAACGATAATACGGTTCGAATTATTAGTATCCATAAAAGTAAAGGTTTAGAGTTTCCAATTGTGTTTTTAGCCGGTGCAGGAAAAGCATTTAATAAACAAGATGCACGAAGCCGCATTGTGTTTCATCCGGATTTTGGGATTGGGGTAGACTATATTGATCCGGAGCTTAGAACCAAGACGACAACGCTAATTAAAAAAGTTTTGCAAAAGAAGTTGTTGTTAGAAAATCTGGGAGAAGAGTTAAGAGTACTATATGTGGCACTAACGAGAGCAAAGGAAAAATTAATTATAACTGGAGCGAAGAATCGATTAGAAGAATGGCTGCAAAAAATACTATCTTGTACGGATATGACGGATTCCAAGATGAGTTATGAGGAGTTATCCACAGCGGGATGCTATTTGGATTTAATTATCCCCGCCTTAAGTAAACATCGTGCGTTTGCCCCGATTTTGGAGCAGTTTAAAATAGCAGCCCCATTTCAAGGGGAGTTATATGAGGATGAGGCACAATATTACATCTCCATTAAGACGAAAGAACAACTTAGGGCCGATGAGAACGCAGAAAAGCAGGAGCGTTGCCTTGATGAGGGACAATTATTATATTGGGATGCCAACCACGTATATGACAAAGAAGCAGCAGAGAAAATCGAAAACCACTTTTCTTTTTCCTACCATTACAATGATTTAGAAAGAACTTATGCCACTATGTCCGTATCAGAGGTAAAGCGTTTATTAAGCACAGAAGATGAAGAGGATACCGCCTTTGAATTAATTAAGACAACCGATGACCTAGAAACGGTACCTGAATTTTTAAAAGAAAAAGAAGAGGCAAACAAAGGTGCAATTCGAGGAACGGCCTATCATAAATTTTTACAATTGCTAGATTATACGGGTGATCTTTCCAATGAAGGCATTATAGCACAGAAAGTTTCCTGGGAGCAGCAAGGAAAGATAAGGCCAGAGGAAAGTAATCTCGTTTGGATTCCTGACATTGTAAAATTTACAAAAACTACGCTTGGAAAACGTATGAAGGAGGCACAAGAGCTTGGAAAACTTCATCGTGAGCAACAATTTATTATAGGGATTCCACCAAGTGAAGTATCACATACAACGAATGATGAGGGAAAAACAGGGATAGAAGATGAAATCGTTATGATTCAGGGGGTAATTGATGCCTATTTTGAGGAAGATGGAGAAATTGTACTAGTTGATTATAAAACTGATTATGTTGAAAAAGAAAATGGGATGCAAGTATTATTAAATCGATACAAAATTCAGTTAGATTATTATGAAAAGGCAATTAAAAAGATAACTGGTCTTTCGGTAAAGGAACGTCTGATTTATTCAATCCGATTGGCGCAATCGATTTCCTATTGATTTCTTCTATTTACTGGTATATAATCAAGAGGCAAAGCAAAGGTAATATCTTTGCTTTCTTCATAAAACCAAAGAATCCACATAGGCAAAATCTTATGTGGACAGCTCGGTAATTTAAAAGGATAAGGTGGAAAATACTCATGAAAAAGTTGGAACAATTATACGAAGGAAAAGCAAAAAAAGTGTTCAAAACAGATGTAGAAGATGTTTTAATCGTTGATTACAAAGATGATGCCACTGCTTTTAATGGTTTGAAAAAAGGAACAATTGTTGGGAAAGGCGTAGTAAATAATAAAATGTCTAACCATCTATTTAAGATTCTAGAAGAAGCAGGAATTCCAACTCACTTTGTAGAAGAATTAAGCGATAGAGAAACTGCAGTAAAAAAAGTAGAAATCGTTCCTCTTGAAGTAATCGTACGCAACGTAGCGGCAGGAAGTTTTTCCAAGAAATTGGGAATTGAAGAAGGCACGAAATTACTTGCTCCAACCTTAGAATTTAGTTATAAAGATGACGCCCTAGGAGATCCTTTTATTAATGATTATTATGCAATTGCAATCGGTGTGGCAACGAGAGAAGAAATTGATCGTATCACAGAATTAACCTTTAAAATTAATGAAGTTTTAAAGAATTATTTTATAAATATCGGAATTGAATTAATTGATTTTAAGATTGAATTTGGTCGATATCATGGCGAGGTTATATTAGCAGATGAAATTTCACCAGATACTTGTCGTTTATGGGATATGGAAACCCATAATAAACTTGACAAAGACCGTTTCCGTAGAGATTTAGGTAACGTGGAAGATGCTTATCGGGAAGTATTTAAGAGACTTGGCATTCAATAGGAAAGGTTAGAATACATGAATAATCTGCAAAATATTCACGAACAATACGAAGAAGACGAAAAACTAAAAGAAGAATGTGGCGTCTTTGGTATCTATGATTTTGACGGCAATCAAGTAGCTTCAACAATTTATTACGGACTATTTGCTTTGCAGCATAGAGGACAGGAGAGCTGTGGTATTGCAGTTAGTGACACGGAAGGACCGAAAGGAAAGGTAGCCGCTTATAAAGGGATGGGCTTATGCAATGAAGTATTTACACCAGAACACCTTGAGCAGCTGAAAGGAAATATCGGTGTAGGACATGTTCGTTATTCTACAGCAGGTAGCAGTACGAGAGAAAATGCCCAGCCGCTCGTACTCAACTACGTAAAAGGTACATTAGGCTTAGCTCATAATGGAAACTTAATTAACGCACCAGAACTTAGAAGAGAACTAGAATATACAGGTGCTATTTTTCAGACCACAATTGATTCTGAAGTAATTGCCTATCATATTGCAAGGGAGCGTATTAAG
>JBKTKK010000028.1:13160-15912 GCA_047242405.1 Lachnospiraceae bacterium
GTAACAATTAGTAGAAATGGCATTGAATCTGATAAGAGTCATTGTATTCCAAAAGAAAAACAGGCAAGATGTGTTTTTGAGTATATCTATTTTGCCAGACCAGATACACATATTGATGGCGTTAGCGTTTACCAGTCACGTATTTTAGCAGGACGCTGTTTAGCAATGGATCATCCAGTAGAAGCAGACTTAGTTGTCGGTGTGCCGGAGTCCGGTAATGCGGCAGCGTTGGGATATTCTTTGGAGTCTGGCATCCCATATGGTACCGCTTTTATAAAGAATACTTATGTAGGTAGAACGTTTATTAAGCCGAAACAAAAAAGCCGTGAGTCAAGCGTACAGATAAAGTTAAATGTTTTAAAGGAAGCGGTAAAAGGCAAACGAATTATCATGATTGACGATTCCATAGTACGTGGTACGACAAGCGACCGTATTATTGGGATGTTGAAAGCTGCTGGAGCAAAAGAGGTGCATGTACGTATTTCTGCACCACCATTTTTACATCCTTGCTATTTCGGAACAGATATTCCTTCCGAAGATCAGTTAATTGCCCATAATAGAACTGTGGATGAAATACGCCAGCTTTTAGGTGCGGATTCGTTAGGCTACTTAAAAATAGAACGTTTAATAGAAATGTCCGAAGGATTGTCGATATGTACGGGATGCTTTTCCGGCCAATATCCAATGGACCCACCGATCGAAGACATTCGAGGTGAATATCAAAGATAAAGATTTTACAAGTGGAGGAAGAATGATGGCAACAGACCGTTACACAAGTCCCCTTTCTGAGCGTTACGCTAGTAAGGAAATGCAGTATATATTTTCACAGGATAAAAAATTTCGCACATGGAGAAGGCTGTGGATTGCTTTGGCGGAAAGCGAAAAGGAACTTGGTTTAAATATTACCGATGAGCAGATTGAAGAGTTAAAAGCGCATAAGGATGATATTAATTATGATGTAGCAAAAGAAAGAGAAGCGCTTGTTCGTCATGATGTTATGTCACACGTATATGCATATGGCGTACAATGCCCAAAAGCAAAGGGAATTATCCATTTGGGAGCGACTTCATGCTATGTTGGCGATAACACGGACTTAATTGTTATGACAGAGGCTTTACAGCTTGTAAAGAAAAAATTAGTAAATGTCATAAATGAGTTATCAAAGTTTGCAGACGAATATAAGGAGCAACCTACTTTAGCCTTTACTCATTTTCAGCCAGCACAGCCAACTACCGTAGGAAAACGTGCTACTTTATGGCTAATGGAATTAAAATTAGACTTAGATGACATTGATTATGTTATCAATACGATGCGTCTTTTAGGATCTAAGGGTACGACGGGAACACAGGCTTCCTTCTTAGAATTATTTGATGGGGATCATGAAAGAATTAAAAAACTGGATAAAATGATCGCGAAGAAGATGGGATTTGAAGATGTTTACCCAGTATCCGGCCAGACATATTCTAGAAAAGTAGATAGCCGTGTCGTTAATGTACTAGCTGGTATTGCATTAAGTGCTCATAAATTTTCTAATGATATTCGTCTTTTACAGCATTTAAAAGAGATAGAGGAGCCATTTGAAAAGAACCAAATTGGATCTTCTGCAATGGCTTATAAGAGAAATCCAATGCGTAGCGAACGTATTGCATCATTAGCAAATTATGTGATGGCAGATGCAATGAATCCAATGTTAACAAGTGCTACTCAATGGTTTGAGCGTACGCTAGATGATTCTGCCAATAAGCGTATTAGTATACCAGAAGCTTTCCTCGCAGTAGATGGTATTTTAGATTTATACTTAAATGTTGTTGATGGTTTGGTTGTATATCCGAAAGTAATTGAAAAGCATATGATGGCTGAACTACCATTTATGGCAACTGAAAATATTATGATGGATGCTGTAAAAGCTGGCGGGGACCGTCAAGAGCTGCATGAAAGAATACGTACGTTATCAATGGAAGCAGGCAAGAATGTAAAGGTAAATGGTGGCGATAACAACCTGCTTGAATTGATAGCAGGGGATGAAGCCTTTAATCTTACATTAGATGAATTAAAAAAGACAATGGATCCAAAGAAATATGTAGGACGTTCAAAGGAACAAGTAGAAGAATTTTTAGCAGATGTAATTAATCCAATCTTGGTGGAAAATAAAGAACTTCTCGGGATGAGAGCGGATATTAAAGTCTGATCATTTTGAAATAATAGAGTAGAAAGCTGTTACTAAGTGCGATTATGCACTTAGTAACAGCTTTTTAATTAAACGTGGTGTTTTCATAAAGGTTACAAAGTAAGTTATAGAGTAGCCGCTGATTCGTTGCGTTGAATTTTTTATAGCATTCCAAAATAAGTTCTTCTTCTCTTCTTAAGGAAATGGGCTTGTCTGGAATGCTACTTCGACCGCACAAATAGTCTAAACTGACATTGTAAATGTCGGCTAATGAGAGTAGAACTGCTATATCAGGTGAGCGTTGGTTGCGTTCATACATACCATAAGCTTGACGACTCACGTTTATAAGTTGTGCTACTCTCTCTTGTGTGTACCCGTGATGTTCTCTTAAAGTTTTGATTCTGTTTGCCACACCAATTCCCCCCCTATATGAAATTTAAATTTTGGTTTCTTTATAAATTATACAACGGACTAGAAATTTAGACAATAAATGATACAAAAAGTTGCCATTAAAGTAATAATTTCAGAAAAATTCTTAGGAAAATGGAAAAAAGTAACAAATAGTAGCATAGCCAAGTCTATATA
>JBKTKK010000029.1:0-15910 GCA_047242405.1 Lachnospiraceae bacterium
ACGGGATCTTTAATTATAGAAAAGTCAACGACTATTTATATCAAAATAATATGAAGATACCTATGCCGGTCTTTATGTCCTCCCATGGCTATGCCATAGTTTTTGATGCGTCTTGCATGATGACCTATGAAGAAAAGGATAACATTATTACTGTAACTTTTGATGCAGTCGATGAAATTAGTTATTTTGTAATCGTAGGTAAGAATTTCGATGAATTAATTTCAGGCATTCGTTGTCTGACAGGCAATGCGACTATGTTGCCAAGGTGGGCCTTTGGTTATATTCAATCAAAAGAACGGTATCACAATCAAGATGAAATTTTAGACACGATAGCCGAGTTTAATAAGAGAGAGATTCCAGTATCTTGTATCGTCTTAGATTGGATGTCATGGGAAGATGGTCAATGGGGAAATAAAATATTTGATAAAACACGTTTTGCAGATGCTAAGGATATGGTGAAAAAGTTACATGCGCAAGGTGTTGCCTTTATGATCTCTGTATGGCCAAATATGAATCGAGGTACAGCCAATAATGAAGAGATGGCTAAAGAAGGAAAATTGCTTTGTAATTTTTCTACTTATGATGCCTTTGATGAAGAAGCACGTGCTTTATATTGGAAGCAGTGTGAAAGAGAATTATTTGCAGCAGGAACGGACGCATGGTGGTGCGACTCAACAGAGCCATTTACCCCAGATTGGAATGGTTCAACAAAACGTGCAGATGAAGAGAGATATCAAATGGCGAAGGACTCAACCAATTGTTATCTAGATGCAAGAGTTTCCAATACATATGCGCTGGCACATGCAAAGGGAATTTATGAAAATCAACGCAAGGTCTGCAAAGATAAACGTGTTGTTAATTTAACCCGATCTGGTTCTATCGGTTCCCAGCGATATGGTACGGTTCTATGGTCCGGTGATATTGCAGCAACATGGGATATTTTTAAGAAACAAATTGCAGAAGGTTTAAGTATGTGTATGTCTGGTATTCCTTATTGGACCTTGGATATTGGGGCATTTTTTACGGGAACATTAGATTGCTGGAGAAGATTTACAGGACAGTTAGATGCCGTGGGACCACAGCCATGGTTTTGGCATGGATTATTTGAAAATGGAGTAAAAGATTTGGGGTATCGTGAACTATATGTAAGATGGCTCCAATGTGGAACATTTCTTCCCATCATGCGTTCTCATGGAACGGATACCCCAAGGGAACCCTGGCATTTTGGAGAAAAAGGATCTGTATTTTATGACACAATTGTAAAATATATTAAGAAGCGATATCATATGATGCCTTATACATATTCTTTAGCTGCTATGGTTAAAGATGATAATTACACGATAATGCGCAGCTTAATGTTTGATTTTGCTAATGATGAATTAGTAAAGGATCGTTATGACAGCTATATGTTTGGCCCTTCCTACCTTGTTCACCCAATTACTCATGCGATAGCTTATGAAGCAAATAGCAAAAAAATATCGGCAGATGATATAGAGAATGTATATTTACCAAAGGGAAATTTCTGGTACGAAGAGGCAACAGATAATTGCTATTTGGGAGGGCAGACAGTGCGTGTTAAGGCAAGCATTGATACCATGCCATTGTTTATAAAAGCTGGCTCCATTATTCCTATGTCAATGACAGATGAGGGAAGTTTTGATTCCATTCATGTTTATGATGGGCAAGATGGTAATTTTACATTATATATAGATAATGGAATTGATTATGCATATGAAAATGGTGCATACGCAAAAGTTAAGATGCAATATAACGCGGAAAGCAAAATATTATTACTATGTGAAAAAATGGGAAAACTCCCTTTTGAAGCTAATATAAATGTAATTTTCCACGATGGAAAACAGATTAAAACTACTAAACTATACTATAACGGAAAAGAATGTAGCATAATGTTAAAAGAAGTATAAGGGGCATAGTTTTTGCCCTGCCCCTATTGTTATGCGAATCAATTGGAGGATTTTATGGCATCATGGAATACTGAAACAGAAATGTTTCAATTAATGAGAGAAAAGTTATATACACCAGTTGTTGGAGATATATTAGATGAATTGGGTTATTATCATCAATTTTTACCACAAAATATCAGACCACTTGTTGATGATATGAAATTAGCGGGAAAGGCAATGACTGTTTTAATGATTGATGTGTTTGGACCGCAAAAGAAACCATTTGGTCTTTTAACAGAAGCGCTTGACCAATTAAATGAAAATGAGATTTACATAGCAACAGGGGGGACGAAACGTTGTGCTTATTGGGGAGAACTCTTAACAGCAACGGCACGGACAAGAGGGGCAGTAGGAGCGTTAGTAGATGGATGGCATCGCGATACGCCACAAATTTTGGAACAAAACTGGGCTGTTTTTAGCTGCGGTTGCTATGCACAAGACTCTAGTGTACGCACACAAGTAGTGGATTTTCGTTGTCCAATTGAAATTGGTCAAGTTACGATAAATGACGGGGATTTGATTTTTGGGGATGTGGATGGAGTAATAGTTATTCCTAAAGATTGTGCGGAAGAAGTAATTGAAAAATCTTTAATGAAAGCTGCAGGGGAAAAGAAAGTGCGAAAAGCAATTGAAGGTGGAATGAGTGCAACGAAAGCCTTTGAAACATTTGGAATTTTATAAGGTATGAGTATGGGGAAACAACAAAAAGTTTTTTGTATTGAAAAAGTAGATAATGTAGCTACTGCATTAGTACCTATTATAAAAGGGAATGTTTCTGTACTTGGGGATGCTTTCGTATCGGATATAGAAGCAGTACAAGAAATTCCTGTTGGACATAAAATAGCACTTTTTGATATAAAGTCTGGAGAAAAAATAATTAAATATGGTGTGGTAATTGGTAAGGCGACAACAAATATAAGGAAAGGCACGTGGGTACATTTGCATTGCATGTGCAGCTTATATGATGAACGATCAAGTCATTTGGATGCAGTTACCGGTGCCCCAAAGGACATAAAATATGAATAAGGAACATATGGAAGCAGACTTTGTTTGGGATGGATATTTACGAAACAATGGTAAGAAAGGTATCCGAAATAAAGTATTAATTATCTACACGGTAGAGTGTTCTTCCTTTGTTGCACAAAAAATTGGGCAGAAGCTCGATCATAAAGATGTCGATGTAGTAGGATTTTCTGGCTGTACCGATAACGAATACGCTGTTCGATTACTTATTTCATTAATTCGCCATCCAAACATCGGAGGTGTGTTTGTTGTTGGGCTAGGATGTGAATATATTCAGCCTAAATGGCTAGCTGATATTGCTAGGGCAGAGGGAAAAGAGGCAGAGTGGATGTATATCCAACACATTGGTGGTACATCCAAGTCAATTGAAAGAGGAATTGATGTTGTAACAGACATGTTAGACCGCTTAACCCACACACCTCGCGTTCGTATGGGGATGGAAGATCTAGTAATTGGAGCAGAGTGTGGAGGTAGCGATTATACGAGTGGTTTAGCTGGAAATGTGCTTGTAGGACGATTTTATGATAGGCTCGTAGACATGGGGGGAACGGCTATTTTTGAAGAGATTGTGGAAGCCATTGGCCTTGGTGATTTACTTGAAGCACGCGGGGTTCATAATAAGGCAAAGCAGGAGATTCGTACCACCTATGAAAAGGCACTATCCTACTGCAAATCCGTCAGACAGTATTCGGTAAGTCCTGGAAATTTTGTCGGTGGACTTTCTACCATTGAAGAAAAGAGTATGGGAGCCCTAATAAAAAGTGGTAGCAGGGCAATTCAGGGCGTGCTAAAAGTTGCACAGAAGCCAAAGGAGAAAGGGCTTTGGCTTCTAGATTCCACCCCTGATCCTTATTGGATGCAATTTGGTATTACAAATCCCAATGACAGTGAAGGGTTAATGGCTTTAATATCCTGTGGATGCCATATCGTATTTTTAGTGACTGGTCGTGGAAATGTGGTAGGTAGTGCCGTAGCTCCATGTATTAAGATTACAGGGAATCATGATACATATACCCATATGGAAGAAGATATGGATGTCGACGCAGGAAAGGTACTAGAGGGTATTTGTTCCATGGATGATGCGGTTATGGAATTAGTAAAATTAGTAACACATGTTGCAAATGGAACAGAAACAAAGAGCGAAAAATTAGGACATAAAGAGTACTTTATACCATACAAATATCAAGAGACAGAAGTAGGGAGATGTAAAAATGGAACAATTTAAGGATATGTTTTCATTAAGTGGAGAAACAGCAATTGTGACAGGGGGAGCAACGGGTTTAGGATATGCCATTACAAAATGTATGGTAATGGCAGGGGCAAAAGTAATTGTGTTGGGAAGAACGGAAAAGGAAAAAGGTGAACGTGCTTTACAAGAATTTGGAAACCAAGTAGAATACATTTCCTTTGATGTATCCAATACAGCAATGACACAAAAATTAGTCGAAGGTCTTATTCAAAAATATGGACAGATTAGTATTTTGGTAAATAATGCGGGAAATCACTGCAAAAAGTTAATTGAGGATATGACAGTGGAAGACTACTGTAATGTATTAAATGTACACTTAGTAGGCGCCTTTGCTTTGTCAAAGGCACTCTTTCCCCACATGAAAGAAAAGAACAAAGGAAGTATTCTTTTTCAGGCGAGTATGGCAAGTTATATTGGACAACCGGAAATCGCTGGATACGCGACGGCAAAAGCAGGTTATTTGGGGCTGGTGCATACGTTAGCTTCCGAAGGCGGCCCTTATAATGTACGCGTCAATGCCATTGCTCCTGGTTGGATAGAAACGCCGATGTTTCATCAAGCAACGGATAAAGACAGTGTTCGTTTGAATAAGATTTTGGGCCGTATTCCAATGAACCGAATTGGAAATCCCATGGATATCGGTATGGCTGCTGTTTATTTATGTTCAAAGGCAGGTGGTTATATTACAGGAACTTGTTTACCTGTCGATGGCGGAGCGTTAATTGGATTCTAGTGAAAAGAAAGAGCAACTGCATAGGGAACTGCCAGCGAGCGGTACCTTTGTAATTGCTCTTTTTCTTTTGCCTATTTCAACTCAATTTTTAATGTATAGGCATAATCACATGGCCTTTTATCGGGTAACTGTACGACTAAAAACGCATCGGTCTGCTGGTAGAAGAGAGAATCATGAAAACCGAGCAAGGTTACTTTGGAAATAGGAGAACTGGTTCCGCCTGCCTTTAGTGTACGTATGCGAAGCGTTGCATCCTCGGGCCATCCTAGCGCAATGGCATAGATTGCCCTTCCTTTTTTGGTGAAACGGAAATCACAACTGGTAAATAAGCCGGAACGAATATCAGAGGCACTCCCTTCTTCAAGCTGTTTTGCTATTTTTTTTACATCATAGTTCGCATCCTCTATGGAAGTAGGTCCCTCCCAGGCAACCGTATAGGGACGGGTTTCATAAATAGCTTCGCCATTGATTGCTAACCAGTCGCCAACGGCATAGAGCGCATTCTTTGCATCTTCGGGAAAAGAACCATCGGCCTTAGGTCCCACATTTAGGAGTAGATTTCCATTTTTGGATACGACATCACAAAGTTGATGAACAATATGGCGAGGAGATTTATACTTTGGATCTTTTACGATACACCAAGTAATGTTATCTTCTAGGCGGTCATCGGTTTGCCAATAAAATTTTTTTGCATCTGAAAATCTGCCACATTCAATATCGTATACGCCAATTCCTTCAGGGAAATCTTCTTGTTTATAGGTAATAATGGAATTAGGACAATGTTCATAATAATAACGCGCCATATCATAACGGTACGGTTCGCCAATAATGCAGGTACGGGAGTCAAAATATAGCACGTCCGGGGAATATAAATCAATGACTTCTAAAACTTTATCTTTCCACATTTTATTAAACGTTTCATCTGGAAGCTGATCGGGGATATAACGATTTGTTTCCAAAGGAAGCGCATTCCAATAATATTTATAATTTTCTGGGTTGTAGACATCGGCTTCGTTATCGGTAGACATAAACCAACCCCAAAGCCATTGATGGTGGAAGGTAGATAATATTTTTATCCCCCGTTTACGGAAGGCTGCCACACATTCTCCGGTTATATCTCGTTTTGGGCCATAGTTCACGCAATTCATTGGATTTATTTTACTATCCCACATAGAAAAGTTATCTGCATGTTCCGTAACTGGCCCTGCATATTTGGCACCGGAGCGTTCTACTAAGTCTGCCCATTCCTCTGGATCAAATTTTTCCCCTGTGAACAGTGGATAAAAATCTTTATAACCAAATTGGCTTAACGGTCCATAAGTGTTCACATGGTGAATATTTTGGGATAATCCTTTTGCATACATATTTCTGGAATACCACTCATTTTCACAAGCTGGGACACTATAGGGGCCCCAGTGAAAAAACAATCCAAACTTTGCATCTTGAAACCATTGGGGGGCAGGGCGAAAACAAGTTTTCCAATTTCGATCTTCTCTCATAATACTCCTCGTTTCTAATAGAATTTTTTCATATTGATGCGTTTATGATTCACGCTTATGCGCTTGTTTGTGTTACAAAATAGCGGTAAAATGCTACGGGTGGAAGGTAAGTTGCTTCATCCACGGGAGGGATAAAACTAGGGCAGGCATCCCAGCCAAAAGAAACAACACAGGCTCCCTTTGGTTTTCGACTAAGTAAGAGGGCAATACAATTGGGATATTCAGCCGAGAGTAATACTTTTACACACGCTATTTCCCCTAGTGCATCTTCAATTAGGAAACCATTATCTTTATTTTGGTCGCTATAGAGCATAAACTCCCGTTGTACACTGTCAAAATGTAAAAGAATAGAAGGTGTATCCGCTCTGCCATACTCTAACGTAGCAGAAGCAATCATAGGGGCTTGAAATTGTCTCGTTCCACAGAGGATGTGTCCACATAATTTTGCCAATTTTTCTCCTAACATTACATTGGAATGAGAACTATTGTGTATACCATCCGACAAAGGACAGTTTAGGGTTGGTAGAATATAAACACCAGGTATATTAATGGCTGCGATACGTTGCGCCTCCCGGACAATTCCCCAACAGTGTTGATTGGTACCATTTATTTGTCGGTTCAGCTGAAAAGTAAATATGGGGAGTTCATATCCAAGATCGGAGCGTACATCTTCTACAAATTTTGTAAAAACACGTTCATAACGAGAAGCTTCCTCTTGGGACGTATCCGAACAACCTTGGTACCAAAGCATACCAGCAAACTTGGTTTCCATTGCTTGTAACTGGTCCATCATATTTTTATATAAGTCACCAACTTGCGCTTTATCCCAACGTTTGAGGGGAGATCCACCTAGCGCAACGGGAATTAAACCGACTGGATAACCAGACAGTGTAGAGAAATTTCTACCAAAAGAAATATAGGGGGAGGTACCACTGACTCCCATTTCCCGATTGCATCTTTCTTCTGCGGTATAAGTCGATTCATTTAAGGGGTGGGCAGCTAAATCCCATCGTCCACAATTTCGAAAGGTATGAACTTGAAGGGATGGAGCATCCATGGCACTATCTTTTCCATAACCGGCAGAATTGGATTGGCCTGCAATAATAAAAAGGTTTCCTACTCCAATATGGAGACGAACATCCCCGCGGAAAACCCAATGGTACTGGGGGTTTGTACTATAGGTATCGAGGCCTGTTTCAATTCGGTATAAACCACCGGCAGGAAAGGATAGGGTGATCTCAAACATACCAGAAAATTCATTTGAATCTTGCGTAAAACTCATATTTGTCCAAGGAATAATGGGAGAATTGTCCTCCTCACTCATAAGACGAATCATTGGTTGGACTGATTTTACGCCAACTTCTAGGGCGGCTTTTGGTACGGACCATATTCCGCTAATTGTTACGGGGGCAAATCCATTTTCATGCTGTAAAATCTCCCAGTCTGCGGGAGATTTTAAAAGTGTAACACCAAACATAGTTAGTTCCTTTCTATCTTCCTAATTTTTATCATCTACTGTATTGATACTTTGTGGGTATATATTTTCTTCCTTTGCTACTTCATTTGCGTGATCGATATATTCCTGCAAGCCTGCTTCATACCATCGGGTTAAAACGTCCTGCCACATTTGAAGGGGATCTTCTGTTCCTATAATAACTTTTGCCAGTTCGTCGGCGGCAGCGGAGGCACTGAATTGGGCCAGTTCATCTCGAGGCATCTGTATAAAGGCATATGGTCGGCTGACAGCCGTTGTGTTTTCTCTATTCCAGTCTAGAGAGGCTCTTGCATTAATTCACTTCCATAGCGGAGATTATTTACTTCATTCTCTTCAAAGTCTGCATCCGATCCACCCCAGGAAGCCAAACTAGTAAATAGATAGAGGGAAGGATACTTCTTTAGCAGAACGGATAGGAGAGAATCATCATCCGTGTTAAGAAGACTGATGTAGTTCCCATCGGTGTATGTATAATCTTGACCTTCTAGACCGAGCCGCGTTAACCGCCATCCATCTTCCGATAAAAGGTACTCATATAAGTATAAGATTCGCTCCATTTTTTCATCGGAAACTGTGGCAGAAAACAAAGACTCTGACCAAAAGGAGGAACTGCTATTGCTATAACAGATGCCATCACTGGCTGGAAAAATGTTTAGGTAAGTAACATAGTCTTCAAATTTTTCGGAAGCGTCATGATACATTTCCCAATAGAGTTTCACCTCTGCTAAAGCGGCAGGAGAGGTTTTGTATTCCAGGGCCCCTAAGTTTCCCCGAGCAAAATCATAAACGGCGTCGGATGGTTTTTTTAAATGAAACTCTGGATCAAGTCCCCCACTCTCATAGAGAGAACGGAAGGCAACGATAATCTTTTCAAAATCAGGGTGAAGATAAGAGGGGACAAAGGCGCCATTGTAATCGAGCCAAGTAAAGATATTACATTGTGGTGCGATGCCGAGGTTTAACCATTTTCCTAATACAACACGGCTACCGCCATTAAAACCAATGGTATCATCTACACCATTTCCATCGGGATCTTCTTTTGCAAAGGCGGTAACCATATCTTTGAATTCGAAAAAGGAGGTTGGATTCTCAAAACCGAGTTTTTCCATCCAGTCTTTGCGGACGAGTATACCAGCGTCAGAACTTGAGAGGGTAGAATCTTGAAATGTCGTGCGGGGAAAGGTATAGATGTTCCCATCATCCTGTATTAAGCTACTTACATTATTTTTAATGGTCTGTTCAACGAGAGGGTAGGCACTTAAATCATTGGGGATTGGTCGAATGATTTTACGTTTAATTAAGTCCGAGAGTTGCAAAATTTGATTTTCACTTGTCCCACTTATCGTTGTTGCAGCAAATACGTCAGGTAAGGTGTCGGATACGCCCATAATAAGGTATCGATCATTGTAATCCGACCAGTTTAAGTTAACTGGCGTAATTGTAATATTAAACAAATCTTCAATATAGGTGAGTAGCGGGTCTTTTGTTTCACGGTTGATTAAATTTTGAATATTCCAGTAGCCAATGCTGATATCATAATGGGTGGATAAATCGGCATCTTTTAGACAGTCTACGATAGCAGTGGGCGTTTCATCGGTTGCCGGAATGGAATGGCAACCAGTGAAAAAGACGCAAAAACATGAGGCGATGCTTAGTAACCCCTTTTTATTCATGAAATCCCTCCTGATTCTTTCGGTAGGAAGTAGGGGTAATTCCCTTTGCTTTTTTAAATACTTTCGCAAAATAGAAATAATCCCGATATCCTACCTCAACTGCAATTTCAGATACCGTTAAATCTGTGTTTTCTAATAAGGTTAAGGCTTTTTTAATTCGTATGTCTGTTAAATAACTACTATAAGAAACTCCCATTTTTTGATTGAATAGTTGACTGGCATAGTTGGGATTGATGTTACTATGGGCTGCGATTTGCTGGATTGATATATTTTCGTTGTAATGGTTATGAATGTAAGTCGCCATTGCCTTAACGATGCGGTGATCGGTGGGGATGTTATATTCAGCGTTGTCTTCCTCTTTTTCTTGATGTACCTGTTTCGCCATTTCCAAAAGTTGGATTTTTTCATAGGCGCGCTTTAAGCTATCGTTAATCTCATTGGGAGAGAATGGTTTCAGACAGTATCCAATGGCCTTTTGTGCCAATGCTTTTTGTACATAGGCAAATTCTGCATGGCCACTAATAAGGCAAAACTGCGTATTGACATGCTCTAAGTTCGCGGCGGATATAAGCTCTAGTCCACCCATACCTGGCATCTTCACATCAACAAATGCCAAATCAGGGTTCTTTTCTAGAACTAGTTTAAGACCCTGCGGCCCGTTGTAAGCTTCTCCGATGATAGAAAAGTAGGTTTGATTCTGTAATATTGCCCGAAGACTTTTAATAACCCATTTTTCATCATCTATTATGATCGCTGTGTACATGAACTTCACTCCTTTTTGTTTCATAGGGTATTCGAATTTGAATCGTTGTTCCAACATTTTCTTTCGAGTCGACGATTAAATGGTGGCCCTGGCCAAAGTAGAGACAGATGCGGCTGTTAACATTGCTAAGACCGATACTACTTTCCGCATTGGGGGTGATACCAGATGTTTTTGCTAACTGGGGAGAAGATAAATGCTTCGGATTATAAAGCCGATGCCGAATCTCTTTTAATTTTTCTTCAGTCATGCCCACTCCGGTGTCAGAGACCCTTAACACAAGGGTGTTATCTTTCTTATCCCTTAGTCCACCAATCTGAATGCTGCCAGGTTCCAATTTTGTTTCCAATCCATGGATAATAGAATTTTCAACAAGAGGTTGCAAAATCATTTTCGGAATGAGGGCATCTAAGGCCTCATCCGTCATAAGGTAGTCGATGGTGAATCGATCTTCAAAACGGGTGGATTGTATCATTAAATAGGATTTAATAATTTCAAATTCTTCGGAAACGGTCACAAATTCGCTGCCCTTAATGCTATAGCGTAAAATTTGTGAAAGGGCGAGTGAAATATTTACGATGTCATCAAAGCGTCCTTCCGAAGACATTCCACAAATTAGGGCCAGTGTATTATATAGAAAGTGAGGGTTGATTTGTGCCCGTAAGTAGGCTAGTTCTGTTTTTTTTGCATAAAGTTCTGTCTCGTACATCTTAGTGTAAGTGTTAAATATATTTTGATTTAACGTATCAATTTGATCGAGCATATTGTTATAGGAGGAGGCAATCATAAGTGCTTCCTTACAGGAAAAGACGCCTTCATCAAGGCTTATACGTTTTTTTAGTGCTTTTCGATTTCCAGAAGAGATTTCCTGCATCAAATCAATGAGTTTATGCATCGTTATAAAAAAGCGGGAAGTAAAATAAAATAGTATAACGCCTAAAAGAAGAAATAATATAAAAACAAAAAAGAATTGGCCAGCAACCGATTTAAATAGGCTCGTTAGCATATCGCCTCTTGGGATAATCGATACGAGCTTATAGTTCAGGTCTGGAATGGTATATTCATGAAACGAATTTGATGTTTGTCCAAATAGTTTCTTCTTAGGCTGGTTTTTAAATGCTTCATATAGCGTTTCGCTTCCTAGAATCAATTCTCCATTCCCATCTAAAAATAGCATTTCTAATACATTCGTATTGTTATCCACGTAGTTTGTCGTGAAAAGCATAGTAGGTTCAATGGCGATAAAAATTGCTCCACAGGGCTCTTGATTTGTTAAATTAAGGGGATAGATATACCGAGCAACTAGGATGCATTCATCGATACCGTAATAGTGATAATAATTTGTTTTTCCAAAAATATAGAGATCTTTGTTTTCCTTTGGCAATTGATTTAGAAGTTCTTTTGTTACGGAAATATCGCCAGAGATGTTGGTACTATTTCCGTTAAATCCAACTATGGACAAATCCAGTATCGATGAATTTTGGCTCTGTGTATTAATTAAAAAGCTTGATACACTTTGAAGCAACGCAAATTCAGAATCGGATGCTTTCGCCGTTAAAAACTGTTGCACATTTTCATTATAGGAAATGGATGTTGAAAGTGTATCGATAACATCATAATTCTTTTCTATTTCGCGTAAAGTCTGAGAAACAATGGCTTCCTGGTTGTTTCGTACGACTTTATATTGTAATTGGTAAAAAGTAAGAAAACTAAAACATAGGACACAAAATAAGAAGGTTCCAATAATCGAAAATAATAGAGTCATTTGGCCTCTTAAAGAGTTGGAATGAAACCTTTTGATAAAAACATGCATATGTACCACCAATTCCTTTAAAGTTTGGCATCGTCAATTTATATAAAATTATATAAAAATTCAAGTTTATCTATTTTATCATTTTCACATAAAAATACAATGAATTGGTAATAGATGTTCTCAATTGTAACAGAAAATTACAAAAAAACATATGAAAATTTATTTATAATCTATGGAAAAAACTCAAAATTTATAAAAGAAATATAGTTGTCGGGAAAATATGGATTAATATTAGATAAAATATGGAAATATCTCCAATGCATGAGAATTTTACATAAAGTTATGAGATTATCCCATTGGAAGATTTTGTATAAAATGTATAATAAATGTATAAAAAATGCAGGCACACATAGCGGAATATACAAGAACTCGTGTCGAAATTTAGGAGGGTGACAAAATGAATATGTCTATACAGAAAAAAAGGATTAATGAATTTTTTCGGCAACTTAAAAAGCAAAAGACTCTATTACTCTTATGCATTCCAGCACTGGTTCTAACAATCATATTCAAGTACGGTTCCATGTATGGTATTTTAATTGCCTTTAAAAATTATAAAACATCCAAGGGAATATGGGAGAGCCAATGGTTGGATCCCATTTATAAAAACTTCGTTACCTTCTTTAAAAATCCAGCAGCCTTACAGCTTATTTGGAACACAGTAAAAATTGGTGTCTTAACGATGTTATTTTCTTTCCCTGCTCCAATTATATTTGCAATATTACTAAATGAAATAAAGGGAAAGCATTACAAACGATTCGTACAGTCCGTTTCCTATATTCCACATTTTATTTCTGTCATTGTAGTAGTTGGAATGTTAAATAGCTTTGGTGCCTTAGATGGTGTATTCAATCAAGTACGTGAATTCTTCGGACTTGCGGCAGTAAACATGAATGAGGGGACGAAATACTTTTTACCGATGTACATAGGCTCGAATATATGGCAAACATTTGGATGGAGTTCCATTATATATTTAGCAACGTTATCCAATGTAGATCCAACCTTGTATGATGTGGCAAATATTGATGGCGCAAATCGGTGGCAAAAGATTAAAAACATCGCGTGGCCAACCATTATGCCTACAACAACGATTATGTTAATTATGAATATGGGGAATGTTCTTAGCTCTGATTATCAAAAAATTATTTTGATGCAAAATGATACCAATCGGAGTGCAATCGATGTCATATCTTCTTTTGTATATCGGGAAGGTATTCAGGGAGCTCGTTTTGAATATACAACGGCAGTAAACCTAATGTTATCCATTGTAGCATTTCTATTAGTATTTACGACAAATAAAATTACACAGAAAGTTAACGCTGAAAATAGCTTGTGGTAGAAGGGGGCATTCCATGTTAAATAAAAATAAGATTCAAGTTGGAAGTAAGGCAGTCGATATGGTACTAAATCTTATCATGTTAATCATTATCTTTCTTGTGCTATATCCCTTTATGAATATTATAGCAATATCCTTTAGTAGTCCGGGTGCCATAACAAGAGGGGAAGTAAGCTTGTTGCCTGTTGGGTTTAATACGAAAGGTTACGAGATGATTTTTGGAGATATTGCCATTTATCGTGCCTATTTAAACACGATTCTATATGCGGTCGTTGGTACAGCTATAAACCTATTGTTTACCTCCATGATTTCCTACGCACTTATGGTAAATGACTTTGTACTTCGCAAGCCAATTACTATCTTACTAACCATTACGATGTTCTTTTCCGGTGGAATGGTACCAAGTTATATCTTAATTCTCAATTTAAAGTTGATGGATACCATTTGGGCAATTGTTTTGCCCAGTGCCATATCTGCATATAACATTTTTATTTACCGTTCCTTTTTTAAAGGAATTTCACCAGAAATTAGAGAGGCTGCTTTTGTGGATGGAGCGGGAGATTGTAGAATTCTATTTCAAATGTATATGCCTTTATCCAAGGCACTTTATGCTACCTTTGGTCTATTTTCAATCGTAGGATATTGGAACATGTGGTTTGAACCGTTACTTTACTTAAAATCGGATTTAAAGCAACCAGTACAAATGATTTTAAGAAACATTTTATTTACATCCGGTGTAGGCGGTATGAGCGGTGCCCAGGAAATGGTTAGCAATCAGATGCTAAACCCGAAAAATTTACAGTATGCTTGTATTATAGCAACGATAGGGCCAGTATTACTTGTTTATCCGTTCCTTCAGAAGTATTTTGAAAAAGGGATGATGGTCGGTGCAGTGAAAGGTTAAAGTAAAATATAAAATGAATAGAAGAGGAAGGGAGAAGTAAAAATGAGGAAAAGATGGGTTTCAATTATGCTTTCTATGGCAATGGCAGCAACGGCGCTTGCTGGGTGTGGGGGCAAACAGACGAATGGAGAGGAGACAACAACTGGGAGTGAGCGTACAGAGGATGAATCAGGGGTAAGTGGAAGTACAGATTTGCCAGAATTGCCAAATAATACGCTCAAAATTTCTGTTTCAATTCCTACCTTTGGTACAGATCCAAAAGATACGGCAGTACAACAGGAATGGCAAAAGAAAATGGAAGAATATTTAGGCTGTACGTTAGACATTACATGGAACTATACGCCATGGCTTGACTATAGAGAAAATGAGAAAGTGCTTCTAGCAAGTGGCGACCTCCCAGATGTATTTACTTATAGCCAGGGGGATGCAATTAATGAATATGGGGAAGATGGACAGGTCTTAGATATTGCCCAATATACTCAGTACATGCCAAATTATATGAAGTTTGTAGAAGAGACGCAAGGTGGGGAAAACTTTGCTTTTAACCAAGATGGCACGTCTTACTTTTTTAAGGATGCCTTTGTAAACATGGACAATATTATTGGGGCGCAATCCTTTACAGGATTTGTATATCGCTTTGATGTACTAAAAGAAAATAACCTGAAGCCGGCTACAACCTTAGAGGAGTTTACAGAACTTTGTGCACAGCTGAAAGAACTTTATCCAGATGCTTACGTCATGTCAAATACCGATAAAAACTATGCATTTTATCGTGGGTTTGTAGGTATCTTCCATACTTGGGATACCTTATATTGGAATGGCACGGAATGGGCATTTGGTCCGATTGAAGATAATTTCAAAGAAATGTTAAAATATTTAAATGAATTATATGAGGCAGGATATATCGACCCAGAGTTTGCTACCGATGACGGGGATACTTGTAAGAAAAAAGCAGTTACAGGAAAAGATTTAATCTTCCCAACATGTTGGGCGGGTATGGCAACGGAGTACAACAGACATAAAGAAGATGCAAGTATGGAATTTGGTTTAGCTTATCTGCCTACCAATGAAGATTATGGTACACCATGGAAATGGGGCTCCAAACAGGCAGGCCGTTCTTTGGCAAGTACCGGATTTGGGATTGCCATTCGTGCGGATGTGGAATATCCGGAGTGGATTGTAAAAATGCTCGATTATCAGTACTCTGATGAAATGATTGAATTACAAAACTGGGGCATTGAAGGAGAAACATTTATTGTTAATGAAGATGGAAGCAAATCCTTTACAGAAACCATTACAAAGGCAGACGATCCGGTTCAGGCGTTAGCAAACTACGGAGTGACTTCTTCTGCAGCTTGTAGAACTGGTATTGTGTTTACACCACAAGATTTCCAACCACAAATTGAACAATTAAAAGAAGAACCATGGTGGAGTGAAGAAGATGGGTACCATATGAACAAATAC
>JBKTKK010000030.1:0-15062 GCA_047242405.1 Lachnospiraceae bacterium
GGGATATAGCTAAGGGAAAGCAGCAATACCGTAAGATCAGTAAAGAGGTAGGCAAAAGAAATTCGGCAGCCAGTAAGTTTTGATACCGCAAGTGCCAATGCATCATCGCCACCGGTAGAGACTCCTTGCCGTACTACGAGACCAACTCCAACACCGACGAACAAACCGCCCAAAAGGGAAGCAATTAATGGGGTATTGGAAAGGTCTGGCATCAGGAAAGGAAGCTGCTCCCACAAGAAATAAAAGCCAGCTAGGCTAAGGCTTGATATTGCGGATAATTCTATAAAGTCTTTGCCAAGATGTTTAAAGGCGAAGACGTAGCATAGAAGATCCAGTACCGGTGAAATAATAGCTGACGAGATGCCAAACCAGTGGTTTACGAGCAGCACCATACCAATTACGCCACCTTCGGTAATCGCTACGCGCCTGTGAATATTGTGTAATCCAAATGACAGTATGGCTGTACCCAGTATAATCGATATTGTCTTTTGGGGAGTAAGTAATCGCTTAAGTTCTGATAGAAACCCATATAATAGTTTTTTTGGTGACACAGTAACAAACCTCTCATTCTAAATAAACAATTTTGTATTTTTTTGCAATATGACTTGCAATTATAGCATAAGCCTTGGCATAATACTAAGGTCAAGAGATATTACGAAATATTCCGAAATATCTTAAAGAGAGGATGTTACAAATGAAAGATTACTATAAGATAAGTGAAATTTCGAAACTTTATGGGATAGGAGCCGATTCTCTGCGCTATTATGAGAAAATAGGTGTCCTGAATCCAAAACGTGATGATAATGGCTACCGGCTTTATAGCATAAAAGATATTTACAAATTTAATGTCATTCGAGATTTACGGCAGCTGGATTTTTCTATGAAACAGATTAAGGATTATTTGGATTATCAGAGTGTTTCTAATACGTTGGAATTACTCCAGGAGGAGCAGGAACTGATACAAAAACGGTTAGAAGCATTATCTGCGGCTAAATTATCGATCTGCTCTAGAATGGATTACTTAACAAACATTTCTAAAATAAAAGCGGATGAATTTACGATTAAAGTCTTTCCAGAGCGTCAATGTCTGCAACTGAATACAGAAATTACAAGGGATGAGGAAACAGACTTTGCCATTAAAAAGCTGCATAGAAAGTATGAAAATATTATACAAGAATTGGGAGATCAGTCTGTTGGAGCGATTCCATCGATGGAAGCGTTTCATAAGGGGATTTACGGCATATTTAATTCTGTATTCTTTATTTTAGAGGAGAAAATCAATGAATATGATTTTATACTTCCTGCAGGCCGTTATCTCTCTCTTTATTACCGTGGGGAATATACACAGACGCCGGATAAACTGCACGCAGTGCTAAATTATGCCAACAGTAACAACCTTAAATTAGCCGGGGATCCTTTCGAGTTATATCATATCGATAATCGTTATACGATTAAGCCAGAGGAATATTTAACTGAAATACAAATTTATATTGCAGACGAGGCGTAAAGATTCGAAAGCCGTTTAAAGTGGAAGTATAGTATATATGCTTCTGCTTTTTTTGTAGTGCGGTTTAAGGAGGAAGAGGACGCTGAAGACAAAAGAGTGGTTTAAGAACTTTGAATTGCCTGGGACTTGGCTGCACTAGGAATATTTTATAAATTATGAATGCCAAATAATGGATTGAATATTTGTGAAAAGTATAGTAACATAAATAAAATAATTAGAAAAGCTATGTAAAAAATGCGGTATAAATGGAGGGGGAATATGAAATTATTTTTTGATTCACCAGCAAAACAATGGGAAGAGACGTTGCCAATAGGGAATGGAAGATTAGGGGCAATGATTTGGGGGGATTATAAGAAGGAACATTTGGGGCTAAACGAAGATAGTTTGTGGTCGGGGTATTATCACGACAAAAATAATTATCAGGCTGCCCAGTATTTGGAAAAATCGAGAGCACTTGTTATGGCCGGTAACTATGTGGAGGCAGAAGCGTTAATCCGTGATCACATGTTAGGCGAATATAATGAGAGTTATTTACCACTGGGCGACTTGTTTTTGGACTTTGAGCATAGGGAAGAAGTTACAAAATATGAACGAATTTTAGATATCAAACAGTCTGTCGCGAAAATTTCGTATAGCGTAGATGGAAATCAATATACGAGAGAATATTTTGCTAGTTATCCATCGCAGGCCATTTTCATTAAGTTAACATGCAATCAGCCGGTGATGAATTTTTCAATAACTTTTGATTCACAACTAAAACACAACGCAGTTTATTCGGTTGGTGGTATCCATATAACTGGAAAATGTCCAGAACATTTGGATCCTAGTTATATTAAGAATGACATACCGTTGATACAAGGGGAAAAAGGAATCGAATTTGATGCGGAACTAAACATTCTCTATTCCGATGGGGAGAGAAGCTGTATGCATGGAGCTCTTACAATTACCCATGCTTCTACGGTTGTTTTAGCATTTTCTGCAGTAAAAGAAGCCAATATTGATATGACCATGGATTATGGGCAATTAAAAGCGCTACATAGGAAAGATTATAAATCCATTTTTGATAAAGTTGATTTATATCTTGGAGACAAATTAGACTTACCAGTGAATGAACGTTTAAACAGGTTACGTCAAGGGGAAAAGGATCCTGGATTATATGCATTGTATTTTCAATATGGACGATATCTGCTTATTAGCTCATCAAGGGAAGGAAGTCAACCAGCTAATTTGCAAGGTATTTGGAGCTGGAAATTAAGAGCACCTTGGAGTTGCAACTGGACGACTAATATTAATATGCAAATGAATTATTGGCTAGCGCAAAGCTGCAATTTACAAGAATGTATGCCGCCATATTTTGCTTTTCTTAAAAGAATTTGTGAGGAAGGGAAAAAAACAGCAAAGATACACTACAATTGCAGAGGGTTTGTACACCATCACAATGCAGATTATTGGTGTAATACGAACCCAGTTGGAATTGCCCATGGGCAGGAAAAAGGGGAAGGTAATAGTACGACTTGGTCTTTCTGGCCAATGGGAGGGGCTTGGCTTACGAGTGAACTATTTAAACATTATGAGTACAATTTGGATCAGGAGTTTCTTAGAGAAACTGCCTATCCTATTTTAAGAGAGGCAGTACTATTTTTAGTGGACTGGATGTATATGCACAATGGATTTTATGTAACTTGTCCATCTTCATCACCAGAAAATCGATTTAAGACAAAGGAGGGAGAAACTAGTTGTATCTGCATGTCTTCGGCAATGGATTTAGAAATCATTCAAGAAGTCTTTCGTAATTTTAAGAAGACTTGCATGATTCTAAATATCAAGGATGCGTTATTACATGAGATCGATAAAAGATTAAAAGATCTGACTCCATTTAAGATAGGAAGTAAGGGGCAGTTACTTGAATGGAATGAAGACTTTGAGGAAAATGAACCAGGACATCGTCATTTGTCTCATTTGTATGGTTTATTCCCATCCGAAGTTTTTGCAGGGAATGAGAAAATGATAGAGGCCTGCCGTATATCTCTGATGGAGCGACTTAAATCAGGCAGTGGTCATACTGGTTGGAGTTGCGCATGGATTATTAACCTTTTTGCAGTGCTTGAGGATGGTGAAAATGCTTATAAATTCTTACATGCACTACTTTCGAAAGCAACACATAATAACCTTTGGGGAGATCATCCACCATTTCAAATAGATGCCAATTTTGGTGGGGCAGCTGGTATTGCAAATATGCTTGTTCAGGATAGAAATGGGGAAATCAAGTTACTTCCCGCGCTGCCAAGAGCGTTTAAAGATGGGTATGTGAGAGGTCTTAGAATTAAGTCGGGGAAAACGGTAGATATCAAATGGAAGGATGGAAAAGTAGAGGAATACCAAATTTATTAAGGGAAAGAGAAGTGGATCTTAACAATAATTATAGTACTTAATTATGATGACGTTTTATATACCCATATATCCGCATGGGCCAATGTCGTAAACAGTACATTAACGGGATAGACTGTGATTTGTGTTTTGTATAGTAATATTGCCTTTTAACAGCTAAAACATTGAAATATATTTGTCTATTATTTATTTTGGAAAAGTAAATAATAAAAAGCAATAGTAAAACTTGACAGTAATTCAATTGAAATATATAATAAATCCATAATAATATGGAAGTGTTTATTCGTTATCGGACATTTCTATCTTCGCATCTTGCTAGAAAATTTGGAAGGAGGGAGAGTCCAATGGGGGCATTTTATAGGAGGAAATCCCTATCAAGATACGATTGTAGATTCTAATATACGATTACCGATTGGCCAATATTTATAAAAAGTGGATAGGAGGTAAAAGAATGCTGAGAAAGAGATTAATTGCAAAGTTGATGGTTGTTTCGGTTTTGACATTATCTATGGCAGAGGTGGTATCCGCAAAAGTAACAGACTTGGCTCGATGGACGAGTAGTACATATGTAACGAGCGAACATGATGATTTTTATTTTGCAGATACATATATAGGAACGGTATCAGTTAAAGGGACAGATCGGCATTATAACGGTAGATATACAGAGTACCCTGCGAGTTCCAGAATAACATATAATGTACAGGGAGATATAACAAGAGGGGAAATCTTTTCGGAGGGAAGCGGAGATAGTCTTGTTAGGAAAAAAACTATTACAGTAAGGGACAAATGGAATTTTGGCCCGGTAACTACAGTAGTAGGAAGTATTGGAGGGCAATTTTTCAGCAATGTAGGTCCTTACGTTTTAAATGAAGAGGGAAAATAATGTTATGGAAATGTTTTCGATAAGGAAAGATGATTGAATGAGATAGCTAAGCGAAAACAATTTCTGTTGTACATCGTTACGGTTAGCATTATCAGAGGCAAAGCGGTTTTGATAATGCTAACGCTTTAGAAAGGGTGATGGAGTGCGTTTTTTGGGAAAATCAATTTATTTAACCCTGTTCAGTGTTTCGGTTTTCCTTGCAGTGCTTCTGGCGGTCAATTATGCAGCCGGAATTTACCGGTATCACAAAAAATCTCTTCCATACGGGCTTTCCTTTAATGCCATGGCTTTTGAATATACGGGAAGTTCTGGTGGAAACTTACAGGGGCTGCTTTCTCTGGAAAAGTCCAATTTGGTGGTGTTGCTAGAAAAAAAGGATGGTGCAGAAATTGGTCTATACGATCCCGGGATGGTGTATTATTCGTCATACGCTACGGAGATGTCGATTGGTTCCTACCGTTATTTTTCACAGGAGGATTATGCAGGAGGGCGGATGGTAGGAGTCAGTGTAGCCAAGAGTCCCATGAATCTGGGAAAAGATCAGGGCATCATTTCGAGTCTCTCAAGTTGTCCCTTGGCGGATAAGGGGGCTTCCGTGGCTTGGAATCTGTTCGCGCTGGAGCCAGAAGAGGGGGACATGGTCTATGCGGATTCCAATTCCAAAGCAGTTCTGAAAAAGGTACGGGACTTACTTTTAAATGAGGGTTATGAGGAACGGGAGATTGGAACGAATGGGGAACTTGATTTAACTGCAGCTATTTGCTATGGGCTGAAGTATCGATATAGTTTTTATCTTCTGTTTGCAGCCGGAACCATGCTGCTGTTTCATGTGGCAGTTTCCTATATCTATGGAAAATAATCGGAAGCGTTTTACATGCATTGTATGGTGGGAAAAGGCTATGCTAAAGTCTATGGGGGCTGGTTTTTGACAGTGGCGCTGTAAGTCTCATTCTGGGCTACTTGTTTGGAATCATCTTTTCGGGAAACTGGCATCTTGCGGCAGGAAATTTCTTTGCGTTTTGGGCGGCATATCTGGCTTATACGTTAGGATTGTATTTCATAAATTTTGGTTTGGTGCATCTGCGGAGCACAATAGAAGGGCGGTGGGAAAATGATTGATATATTCTTATTGGGGCTGAAGGATATTTTTCGATATTTTCGTTTGTTTTTTCTGCTGCTCGTTTCTGTTTCCATTATAACGATTATTTTTGTATCTGGAACACTTTCCGCCTTTTATTCGGAACCTTCGGACACGAGCGAATTTAATGAGATCTATGACTTGGTTCCTGTCAGCACGGACATGACAGGAAACCGGGATTTGGCAGACCGGTTTCAGGAATGGATCAATGGAAAGGGAATGGCCTATGTAAGTTCGCAGTATTTGAATAAAATGACAGGAATGACTACCTATGTGGTGATAGGGGATCCCGTCTTATTTCATCCCCATATGGAGAAAACAGACCATCTCCAGGTATATGAAGCCAATGGGGTGGGGGGCGAAACGGAGATTCGTTTTGGAGTAAATGCCTATCCATTAAAACAGATACAGATGGAGGCGGAACACGATCAGGCCCCATTAGCGACATGGGGGAATGAAGGAGGTAGTTTATGTAAGTGGAGAAAAATCAGTGACTGGATTGACTACGAGGACGGTTTTGCAGTATGGAGGTTGATGATACGGCGATTCTGTATGAGGATGCCACCATCAATGAAGGAGAATTGAAGGACATGCTGGAGGAGCTTTGCGTGAGTAAATATTCGGATAATCCCATCTATAATCAATTGGGAGAGTATAATTTGTGACAGGCTATCTCTATCCTTGCCTGCTACTAATGATTTTGTGTGTGTTTCTTTTCTTCCGTATGTTTTATGAGCATTTCCTGCGGCAGATGTATCAAGAATACACCGTCCACATCCTTTACGGAGCTGGACTTCGGGATATTGTGCTGCGGAACAGTATGTTGATGTTTCTTTCTTTACTCATTTTGTTCTTTGGGTTCTGGTATATTTCGAGGGGCGTGCCGACTCCAATTCGGAGCATCGGCTATCTGTTGATTGGCGGAATGCTAGGAATGCTGGAGCTTTTGATGGTTTGGATTCTTTGCAGAAGTGACAGGCTGAAGAATGTGAAAGGGGTGGACTGATGAAACTGACCTTATCGAAAGTATCAAAAATATACAAGGCCAGTCTAAAACAGGAGGAAGTGAAAGCCTTAGAAGAAATTTCTCTGGAAATCAATTCGGGAGAGAAGGTATTTATAGTTGGAGAATCCGGGGCAGGCAAAACGACGCTTTTAAACGTGCTTTCTTTATTGGATGGCTCCTATGAAGGAAATTATCAGATAAACGGGAAAGATGCCAGGCTTTTGCCAGAGCGGGAAAAGACGGTGTTGAGAAACGGGGTTTTTGGATTTATGTTTCAGGAATATGCCCTGATCGAGGAGGATACAGTTTTAGAAAACGTGGGAATCCCGCTGTTGTATTCCGAAAAGCTGAGACGGCGGGACCGGAGGAAGCGCATCCGAGAAGTTCTGGAGCAGGTGCAGATGCAGCAATATGCTTCAAAAAAGGTAAAAAATTTGTCAGGCGGCCAGCGACAGAGGGTGGCTTTGGCAAGAGCCCTCGTAAATTGGCCGGAAATTCTCGTGCTGGATGAGCCTACTGGCTCTTTAAATCGAGAAATGTCTGATCAGATTATGGGATGCATTAATCGGTATGTAGAAGAGAATGAGAAAACCTTAATCCTGGTAACTCATGATTTGGAAAAGGTAAAAAAGGGACCGGGCCGTGTCATACGGATGCAGATGGGAAGGGTGTTGCTTGACGATAGTGGGTGTGCTTGATCCATATAGTGCGATAGAAAGGGTAGACCTTAAATGAAACAAACACAGTCAACGGAAAATGACTGTGTTTGTTTTGCCCGAAAGGGGGATTTATAAATTTACTGCAATACACGTTTCTGCTATTTTAATGGGTCTGGCGGAAACGCATTAATATAAAAGTACGTTTCCTATCGATTTTCATACATGTTCTTGTAGTAATTCTGATATTCACCAGAGATGATGGTTTCCCACCATTCTTTGTTATCTAAATACCACTGAATTGTTTTTTTGATTCCATCTGCAAATTTTGTTTCAGGTAACCAGCCAAGTTCGTTGTGGATCTTTGTTGGGTCAATGGCGTAGCGCATGTCATGGCCTTTACGGTCTGTTACGTAGGTAATTAAGCTTTCTGGCTTTCCTAATTCTTTACAAATAATCTTTACAATATCAATGTTTGTCATTTCATTGTGACCGCCGATGTTGTATACTTCACCGACACGTCCGTTGTGGATGATTAAGTCGATGGCCTTGCAGTGATCTTCTACATATAACCAGTCACGAACATTTTCCCCTTTTCCGTATACAGGAAGCGGTTTGTCGTTTAACGCATTGGCAATCATTAATGGAATGAGTTTTTCAGGAAAATGGTAGGGACCGTAGTTGTTGGAGCAGCGGCTAATTGTTACAGGTAGGCCGTAAGTACGGTGATAAGCCAATACTAAGAGGTCAGCAGCAGCTTTGGATGAGCTGTAAGGGCTGCTTGTATGGATCGGTGTTTCTTCGGTAAAGAATAAATCTGGTCGATCCAGTGGTAAATCCCCGTATACTTCATCGGTCGATACTTGATGGTATCGTTTTATACCGTATTTTTTACATGCATCCATAAGTACGGCTGTTCCCATAATGTTGGTGTCTAGGAATACTTCTGGATTTTCGATGGAACGGTCTACGTGACTTTCTGCTGCAAAGTTTACAACCATATCTGGGTGTTCTTCTTCAAATAATTTATAAACGGCTGCACGGTCTGTAATACTTTCCTTTACAAAGCGGAAGTTTGGGTTATCCATAACCGGTGCAAGGGTAGATAGGTTCCCAGCGTAGGTTAAGCAATCAAGACAAACGATACGGTAGTCTGGGTATTTGTTTAACATGTGGAAGATAAAGTTGCTTCCGATAAATCCGGCACCGCCAGTTACAATAATATTCATATGATAGATTCTCCTTTATTCTTTTTAATCGTTTTTGATCTTAATGTAGTACGTCAACGTATTTGCCATCTAAAATATCTTTTAAATACTGACCATACTGGTTCTTCTTTAGTACTTCATACACTTTTTGTACATCTTCCCTTGTTATCCATCCATTTAAATATCCGATTTCTTCTAGACATGCAATCTTCCGATGCTGATGGTTTTCCATAGTTTTTACAAAGTTCGTCGCCTCTACAAGGCTTTCATGGGTACCTGTATCTAACCAGGTAAAGCCCTGTCCAAGTAGTTCTACATTTAGTTCGCCATTTTCTAAATAGATGCGGTTTAAATCTGTGATTTCTAATTCTCCACGGGCACTTGGCTTTAGGTTTTTTGCGTATTCTACGACACGGTTGTCATAGAAGTATAAGCCAGTGACACAGTAGTTGCTCTTTGGCTGTGCTGGTTTTTCTTCGATGGAGATTGCTTTACCGTTTTTATCAAATGCTACGATGCCGAAACGTTCTGGATCGTCTACATAGTAACCAAAGACCGTTGCTCCTTTGCCAGATTCCGCATTTTTTACGGCCGCTTTTAGACGTTGATTTAAATGATGGCCTGCAAAGATGTTATCGCCAAGTACCATTGCTACGGTATCATTGCCGATGAATTCTTCACCGATAATAAATGCTTGCGCTAGTCCGTCCGGGCTTGGTTGAACTGCATAGGATAGGTTCACACCAAACTGTCTTCCATCCCCTAAAAGGTCTTTAAAACGTGGGGTATCCTGTGGGGTAGAAATAATTAAGATATCACGGATACCTGCATTCATAAGAACGGACAGCGGATAATAAATCATTGGTTTGTCGTAAATTGGAAGTAACTGTTTGGATGTTACCATTGTAAGAGGATAGAGGCGGGTGCCAGAACCTCCTGCTAATATGATGCCTTTCATAATTAACTCCTTTATCTTCTGCATGAAACATAGTGTTTCCTGTATTTTAGTTACATCCATTATAAAAGGTTACCCAAGGTCACCTTCAAGCACTTTTTCTATATATTTAAAGATTTCTGCCTTCTTTGCCCTGTTAGGTGGTAAGTTTTCTTGTTTTTCCACCTTTTCCCCTACAGGAAAGCCGGCTGGAACCTTATTTGTTATTAAGTTTAAGTCAAAGAATCGTCATTAAGTTGCTGGCTTATCCCATAGTTTGTGTGTTGTAAAAAGTGCACAAAAATGTAATTGACATAAGTGCAAAATAAGAATATAATGCATATAATGATTGTCAATAAAATATCAATTACATACATAGGGGAGGTTATAAAATGGCTAATATTATAGGAAGTCCAGAACGTTACATACAAGGAAGGGGTGTCCTTGGAGAACTTTGCAAGCATTTACAAAGTATGGGAAATGCTCCATTTATTTTAGTAAGTGAATCAGGAAAGAAAAGGGTGGAAGGACCTATTCAGGAAAGTGCGAAAGAATTCAATACAAAACTTACTTATGAAGTATTTGGTGGAGAATGTTCGCGTAAGGAAATAGATCGTTTGGTAAAATTATATAAAGAATCCGGTTGTGATGTCATTGTAGGAATTGGTGGCGGGAAAATCCACGATACAGCAAAGGCAGTGGCCTATTATGCAGAGACTTCTGTTGTAATTGTCCCTACAATTGCGGCTACCGATGCGCCTTGCAGTGCCCTATCTGTTATTTATAGCGAGGAGGGTGTGTTTGAAGAGTATTTATTTCTTCCGAAGAATCCAAATATGGTTTTGGTTGATACAGAAGTTATTAGTAAAGCGCCAGCCCGCTTGCTCGTTTCTGGTATGGGGGATGCGCTAGCAACTTATTTTGAAGCCCGTGCCTGCAAACAATCGGATAGTGGGAATTTTATCGGAGGAAAATATACGGTGACATCCATGGCAATTGCTGAATTATGCTATGAGACACTTATGTCCAATGGGGTAAAGGCATTGGTTGCTGTTCAGTCGGGTGTGTGTACGAAGGCCCTTGAGGATATTGTGGAAGCAAATACTTATCTTTCTGGGATTGGTTTTGAAAGTTGCGGAATTGCAGCGGCCCATGCAATCCAAAATGGTTTTACAGCAATACCAGAAACCCATAATAGCTATCATGGTGAAAAAGTTGCCTATGGAACATTAGCCCAGTTGGTGCTAGAAAATGCAGATCAGGAAGAGTTAGAAAAAGTTATAAACTTCTGTTTAGATACTGGTTTACCCACGACCTTAGCGGATATTGGAATGAAAGAAGTGAAGGTGGACGAACTTATGAAGGTAGCCGAGCTTGCTTGTGGCCCAAATGATACGATGGGCAATATGCCATTTGCTGTTACACCACAGATGGTTTGCGATGCAATTATTGCAGTAGACGGTTTTGGCCATTATTATAAAGCAAAGAGAGCCTAAAAAGTGATACAGGTCGGTTGGCTGCGTATTTATAACAATTGAATAAAAAAGCGCTCGTATTGGAAATAAGATGCGAGCGCTTTTTTTATGGTCAATGTTTCTATAAAAAGTGGATGAATGGTACAAATAAAATCAATGCGCAATTCATGTTCCCTTGGTTAAAATGTGTTTGCTGGAATTCTATTTCACGGGGGTAAGAGTAAATGTGCTATTATTTTTGCTAATATTAAGCGGTATTATGTAAAAAAAGCACATGATCACCAAAGTAGTCAAGTAGATAAATTGATTATTTTAGAAAAAACCATTGATTTCCCCCTTGAAAAACAATGATTATTTGTAGGTTTGTTGTGATAAAAGATTTAGAAATATAATGATTATTGTAAAAGCGACATGATAATGTTAATATTGCTGCATAAGCAAAGCGGAAACACACATGTAATTGTGTTGATGTTACAAATAAAAAATAATGAGGGGGATTAGCTATGGGGAAAGTTGCACAGCCAACAGCTGCCGGTAAAAAGAAAAGGGGTCTAATGGCAGAATTAAGTCAACATAAATGGCTTTACTTACTATTATTACCAGGTGCAATTTATTTTTTGATTTTCAAGTATGTACCTATGCTTGGTATCATTATTTCATTCCAGCAGTTCAGTCCATTTACAGGATTTACGGGAAGTCCTTGGGTAGGCTTGTACCATTTTAAAAATTTATTTACAGGTCCTGATTTCTGGATGTTATTAAGAAACACATTAATGATTTCTATATTGAGTTTGGTTTTTTACTTCCCAGCTCCAATTATACTTTCATTATTCTTAAATGAAATACGTTGCAGTGGATATAAGAGAGTAATACAGACATTTGTATATATTCCACACTTTATCTCCTTCGTGATCGTAGCAACACTTACCTATCAGTTATTTAATATTAATGATGGTATTATTAATCAGATCATTAAATTAATGACAGGAAGTACCATGGACGTCTTATCAAGTCCAGGTGCCTTCCCAGCTTTAATCGTTGGTCAGAGTATGTGGAAAGAAACTGGATATGGTACAATCGTATTCTTAGCTGCCTTATCTGGTGTAGACGTTCAGTTATATGAAGCTGCGCGGGTTGATGGTGCAGGTAGATGGAGACTTATGTGGCACGTTACATTACCAGCCATTCGAGGTACAATCATTATCATGTTAATTATGAAGGTTGGAGCAATCTTAAATACAGGATATGAACAAATCTTCTTAATGCAGAACTCATTAAACGTAAGTACTTCCGAAGTGTTTGATACCTACGTATATAAAAAGGGTATTAAGCAAGGACAGTATTCGTATGCAACTGCAGTTGGTATGTTTAAATCTGTAGTTGGTATGATTATGGTACTTACTGCTAACTGGACGGCTAAGAAGTGCGGCGAGTCCGGATTATACTAGAAGGGGGAGCAATCATGGCAAAAGCACATCATATTAATAATGGCTCTGCAATTAAAAGGAGCCCAGGAGATCAGTTTGTACAAGTATTAATTTATGTTTTTACTGGTTTGTTTGCATTAGCAACCTTGCTTCCATTCCTGTACATAGTTGCTGGTTCTTTTGCAACAGAAAAAGAGTTAACACAGAAAGCATTCTTTATTTTTCCAGAGGAAATTTCTTTAAATGCTTATCGATATATTATTCAAAGTGGTGAAGTTTTTCGAGGGTTAAAAAACTCTATTTTCGTGACTGTAGTTGGTACAGCAGCCGATATGTTTTTTACATTGACCTTTGCTTATCCATTGGCAAGAAGTGATTTTAAAGGCAGAAACTTCTGGCTTAACGTCGTAATTGTAACAATGTTATTCTCTGGTGGTATGATTCCAGCTTACCTTTTAATTAGTAATTTAAATCTTTTAAATTCTTATGCTGCGATTATTTTACCAGGTGTCATTAGTGCATTTAATTTAATTATCGTTAAAAACTTTTTCCAAGGAATACCAAAGGAATTAGAAGAGGCAGCAAAAATTGATGGCTGCAATGACTTGGGAATTTTCGTAAAGATTATATTGCCATTATCCAAGCCAGTTATCGCTTCCATATCTCTATTCTACGCAGTAGGGCACTGGAATGATTACTTTAATGCAATGCTTTATATTACCGATAGTAAAAAAGAAGTTGTTCAGATGGTATTAAGAAGAATTATCTTCTTAGCAGGCGGGATCGATTTAAATGGTACGCCAATTGATTACGGTGTAAATGGTGCTCCGCCAGACAAAGCGGTTAAAATGGCAGCTACGGTAGTAGCAACGGTACCAATTTTACTCGTATATCCATTTATTCAGAGGTACTTTACACAGGGTGTTATGGTGGGTGCTGTCAAAGGATGATATAAATTTATTTCCAAAAGGAAGGTTATCTATGCTATTAAACTAATTAGTGAAAATTAATTGGTTTATATATAATAAGGAGGAAGAAGATTATGATTAAAAAGAAGTTAGTAACTTTAGGTTTGGCTACAGTCATGGTCGCATCCGTTTTCGCGGGATGTGGTAGCAAAAACAATGCAGGGGAAGATGGTACTACAGTAGGGGCAAATACAGCAACGACAGACGCAGATGGTTCCCAAGGGGATTCTGCAAGTGGAGATAGACCAACGGTTACAATTATGACAATTGACCATACCGGTTCTCCGTTATCTGCAGACGGTTCGGATGAAGTTAAGGAAAAAGTATTTGAGTATACAAACACAAATGTTGAATTTACATTCGTAGCAAATGATAGTTATGAAGATAAATTAGGTGTTACTTTAATGGACCAGAAGAACATGCCTATGATCATTACAGTAGGTACTGACATGAATGCTACCATCGTTTCAGCTGCAAAAGCAGGAGCTTTCTGGGATTTAAATGATTTTATTTGGGATGAAGAAAAATATCCAAATCTTTCACAGGCAAACAAAGACGTTATGAAACAGTTAGTTGTAGACGGACAGCAAATTGGTGTTTACCGTGCTAGACCAATTGGTAGAAATGGTCTTGGTTACAGAAAAGACTGGGCAGATAAGCTAGGTCTTAGTGAGCCAGAAACAATTGAAGACGTTTACAACATGGCTTATGCATTTACAAAAAATGATCCAGATGGTAACGGCGTTGATGATACATACGGTTTAGCATTATGTAAGTATGATGGACCATTTGATATTATTCAAGCTTGGTTTGGTGCTGGTAATGGCTGGGTTGAAAAAGATGGGGAATTGGTACCTTCTTTTGAAACAGAGGAATATTTAGAAGCTTTAAAATGGATCAAAAAGATGTATGACGAAGGTCTTGTATACCAGGATTTCGCCGTTCGTGATACAAACACATGGTCAGACGGTGTTAAAAATGGCGAATGTGGTATGTACTTAGACGTATTAGATGGTTCTACAAGAATCTGGGATTACTTAGTTAACAATAAAATTCCTGCTGTAAATGGCGATGAAACGGCTTCCATGAACCTTGTTGGTGCCATTAAGAAGGATGAAAATTCAGAACCTACAACGTTAGCAACATCTGGTATGGGTGGTTTCTTTGTTATTACAAAGGCTGCTAAGACAGAAGCAGATGTAGAAAACTGCTTAAGATTCTTAGATAAGATGTGTGATGACGAAATGTTATTATTAGCTGATTACGGTTTAGAAGGAAAGACCTACACCGTTGAAGACGGTAAGGTTGTAGCCAATACACAATTACAGCCAAATGAAAAAGCTATGAATGGTTTAAATCAGGTCGTTGCATATATTCCTAACATAATACTTGATAATGTTAAGATGAGTGAAAGAAAAGAATTAGAAGAAGAAATCAAAGCAGATAATGTACAGTATGCTGTATTTAACCCA